>NZ_JAFLNG010000208.1 GCF_017427025.1 Streptomyces sp. FH025 | reverse complement strand
TGGCAAGGGTCAGGGCTCCGGTGAGGGCGGAGCGGGAGACGGTGAGGGAGGGGGAGTTGAGGTCGCGCACAGGAATCTCCCTGGGGGAAGGGGGGATTGGGTGAGCGGGCGGTCGCCGTGAGCCAGTCCAGGACATGGGTGCTCTGCGGTGCATGGCAGCGTGCTGACGACCCGCTGCGTGATCGGTGCATCACCGACTGTAGGGCAATGTCGGGGACATGTTCCATAGACCTGGGAACATGTCCCTCAAAAAGGTGACTGGACTCCTACTGGCACAGCGTTAGATGCTTGGCCCCATGGCCCATACCCCGAGCGCAAGAAAGCAGCGACTCGGCATCGAGCTGCGGAAGATGCGAGATGCCGCCGACATGACCACCGCCGATGCCGCGGCCGTCCTGGGGTTGAGCCGCACCAAAATCACGCTCATCGAGCAAGGGACCTACGCGGTCACCCCTGAGAGGGTCGTCGCTCTCGCGTCCGAGTACGAGGAGGGCGACTCCGCGTACATCGACGCGCTGGCGGCGATGGCAGGCGACAAGAACAAGGGATGGTGGGAGGAATACCGAGGCTCGGTTCCGCAGGGCTTTCTCGACATCTGCGAGTTCGAGCACCATGCACAGGGCATGTACTCCTACCAGATCTGCCACCCGCCCGGTCCCATGCAATCGGAGCGCTACAGCCGCGCGATCTTCCAGGACAACCAAGTCCGACTGACTCCGCGTGTCGTAGAGACGCGTGTCGAGCAGCGGATGCTGCGATCCGAGAGATTGATGGCGAAAGGCACCCATCCATATACGGCGATCGTCCACGAGGCGGCTCTCCGCATGCAGTTCGGCGGCCGTGACGTGGCGCGGGAACAGCTGGACTGGATGCTGGAGTTGTCCCAACTGCCACATGTCACGCTTCGTGTGATCAGCTTCGCAGCTGGAGGCTTCAAGGGGCCCGGCCAGGCCATCAACTACGCACATGGGGCCGTACCCCGGCTCGACACCGTCAGTTACGACTCCATGGAGGGGCCGATCTTCCTCCACCTGGTCGAGCACCTGGAGGAGTACCGTGCGGTCGTTGACCAGATGAGCGACAGGTCTCTCTCGGTTGAGGACTCCCGCGATCTGATCGCGAAGATCAAGAAGGAGATATAGCCGATGGAGAACCGCTCCTGGATTCGGCCGAGTGCATGCTCTAACGCAAGCAACTGCCCGGAAGTCGCCATAGCTGACGGCACGGTCTACGTCCGCAGCAGCCTCCTGCCCGATGCCGTCGCCCAACTCACCACCGACGAATGGCGCGACCTCGTCACCGCCATCCGCAACGGCGAGTACGACCTCTAGCAGCCCGAATGACGGAGGGGGTCCGATGACAGACCTCAACTGGAAGCGCCCCAAAGCTTGCGCCAACGCGAACAACTGCCCGGAAGTCGCCATGACTGACGGCGCCGTCTACGTCCGCAGCAGCCTCCTGCCCGACGCCATCGCCCAACTCACCACCGACGAATGGCGCGACCTCGTCACCGCCATCCGCAACGGCGAGTACGACCTCTAAACACCACCGCGCCCCGCCGGGTGGACCCGGCGGGGCGCGGCGTACTACCTGCGCCTCAGGAAGGCGTCACGTCCCACAGCTGGTTCGGGCCCCTGTCGCGGAACGCCTTCACCACAGGGTTGGTGGTGCTGGTGGCCTCGATGACGAAGAACTCGTCCACAGCGTCGGCGATGACGAACTTGTCCCCCACCTGATCGAGCCGCCAGCGCTGGGACGCGGTGTTGGTGTTACACGGAGCCACTTGGATCGGGTCGCCAACGAACGGCGGCAGCTGGAGACAATTGCCCGGCTTCGCCACGCTCTCGATCCGAAACGTCGGGCCGAGCGGCCGCAGGATCCAGTCCTGGAAAGCCGTACCGTTGGGCTCCCAGGTGATGGCGACGGACCCCGCCGAGTTGGCGTCCAGCGACCCGTTCGTGGCCTCGTTGAAGAACCGCACGTTCCCGCCCGCCTGACGGACCTGGCCGGCCGAGGCGGGGGCCGCAGCGGTCACCGCACCGGTGACGGCCAGGACAGTCACAGTGGCAGCTGCGGCCTTCTTGATGCTGTACAAAGATCTCTCCTTCTGACTTGAGCTCGATCTCTGAAGGCCACCGCGCCCCGCCGGGTGGGACCCGGCGGGGCGCGGCGTACTACCGATGTCTCAGGAAGGCGTCACGTCCCACAGCTGGTTCGGGTTCTCGTCGCGGAACTGCTTCACCACGGGGTTGGTGTTGCTGGTGGCCTCGATGACGAAGTTCTCGTCCGTCGCCTCGGCGATGACGAACTTGTCACCCACCCGGTCGAGTTCCCAGGCCTGGGTCGGGTTGTTGGGGTTGCACGGAGCCAGTCGAATCACGTCGCCGGAGTTCGGCGGCGCCTGGAGACAGCTGCCCCTCCTCGCCACACTCTCGATCAGGAACACCGGGCCGAGGGGGCGCAGGATCCAGTCCTGGAAGGCCGTGCCGTTGGGCTGCCAGGTGATGGCCACCGGAGCCCCGGATCCGTTGGCGTCCAGCGACCCACCCGTGGCCTCGTTGAAGAACCGCACGTTCCCGCCCGCCTGGCGGACCTGGCCGGCCGAGGCGGGGGCCGCAGCGGTCACGGCGCCGGTGACGGCCAGGACGGCCACGACGGCAGCCGCGGCCTTCTTGATGCTGTACAAGGATCTCTCCTTCTGAGGTGATTCCTCGAACTCTTGTGACCGTTCGCTCGGCCACGGTGGCGAGGCAACCACTCGCACGGAACCGCCCGCAACGCCACGTAATCCCAATAGCGTCCGCACACGAAGCCGATTACCTCGAACCGCCCAACCCGATCGCCCGTTCGAGTTCGCTTCATTCATCCGTCAACAAACGGCCGAATCCTGTCACCGCCGAACCCCCTTAACGGAAGCCGGTTTTCCACCACCGAAGACCGGGGTAGTGCCGAGGCGTTCGCATCACGACTCATCACGATCGCTACGCAAACTAATCTTTGACACTTTCTTATCGAAAGGGCCTCCCTCATGCACCGGATCATCCGCAACACCCTCGCCACCGTCGCCATCACCGGCGCCCTCACCGCCGCCGTCGCCCCGACCGCCATGGCCGTCGAGCGGACCTCGCCCACGAGCACCGCGTCCCAGAAGCTGGCCGCCAACCCGAGCCGGATCAAGACCGACGACTTCAACAAGGCCCGCGACATCCTGATCCAGGCCGGCAGCAAGACGGCCCAGAAGACCCACCCGGCCCACGGGGTCAAGGACGTCCCCGCTGACCACGGCACCAGCCTGCTCGCCGAGGCCCGGGACGAGTTCCGCGCGGCGGACCGCAACCTGCCCGCGAAGGACAAGAAGTCCGACATGTCGATCGCCCACTACAACGCCGTCCACAAGGCGGCCAACACCATGGGCATCGACCGCTGGTGACCCCTCGCCCCTGACTCAACGGGCCCGGCCCTCCTCCAGAAGACGGAGGGCCGGGCCCTTCGCCGGGAGGAGGACCACCGCCCTCACCCGGTGCGAGCGTGACTCCCATGACCACGACCCGCATCGCTGCCGCTCTCCTCGCCGCAGCCACCCTCCTCGCGCTCGCGCCGAACGCCGCAGCCGCCCCGGTGGCCTCGCCACACGCCACCGTCGACTTACAGCCCGAGCTGAACGCCCTGGTCGAGCAGGGCACCAGCACCGCCGCGCTCGCCGAGGTCCGCGACCACGGGCGCGTCGTCTGGCGCGGCGCGGCCGGCACCGCCGACCTGGCCACCGGCCAACCGGCCCGCGCCGACGGGCGGTTCCGCATCGCCAGCACCACCAAGTCCTTCGTGTCGACCGTCACCCTGCAACTGGTCGACGAAGGGCGACTGAGGCTCGACGACCCGATCGAGCACTACCTGCCCGACGTCATCCCGAACGGCGGTGCCATCACCGTCCGCCAACTCCTCAATCACACCAGCGGGTTGTACAACTACCTGGACGATCCACACGTCCGTTCCAACACCGAGGCGGGCAACCGGGAGTTCCTCACTACCGGCCGCTGGATCCAGTACACCCCTCAACAGCTCCTGGCCATCAGCACCGCCAAGCCGCCGTACTTCGCCCCCGGCCAGGGCTGGCACTACTCCAACACCAACTACATCGTCGTCGGCATGCTCATCCAGCAGGTGACCGGCCGCAGTTGGCGGGAAGAAGTTGAGTCCCGGATCATCCAACCCCTCGGCCTCCACCACACCACCCTGCCGACCGACACCACCGCGATCCCCGGCCCGCACGCGCACGGCTACTTCAAGTTCCCCGAGGGCCCGGGGGACGTCACCCGGCTCTCCCCCACCATCGCCGACGCGGCCGGCGCGGGGATCTCCACCACCGACGACCTCGCCCTCTTCCACGCGGCCCTGTTCGGCGGCCGCCTGCTCTCCCCCGCCCAGCTCACCGAGATGACCACCACCGTCCCCATCCCCGACGCTCCCGACCACGCCGAGTACGGGCTGGGCGTGGTCCGCTACGACCTCTCCTGCGGACAGTTCTGGGGCCACCCCGGCGAGATCCCCGGCTACTCGACCGGCCTGCTCGGCACCCGGGACGGCAGCCGCCAGTACGCCCTCTCCTACAACGAGTACGACAAGAGCGACTCCACGAAGTCCACCCGGCTCTACCGCGCCTTCGAGGAGAAGGCCCTCTGCGGCGACCCGGCCACGGCCGGCTGACCGGTCAGCACTCAGGGGCGCGCGATGCCCTCTCGACGCGCAACCCCCATCGGGTGAAGACGAATCCGAGGGCTCTGAGAGGGGATTTCTGCGAGGGGGCGAGCGCAGGCCCTACTTGAGCGACCCGTCGGATGAGACGTGGAGGCTGATCCGGCGGGTGTCGAGCACGATCGCCCACCTCACAGGCCAACCCTCATCAAGCCAGAGCCCCGCAAGGGCTCATAGAACGCGCTCCGAGTGCTTCACGCCGCCTGGCGGCGGGTGCGGCTCTGGTAGGACCAGGCGGCGGCGCCGAGGGCGAGGCCGTAGGGGCCCATGCCCGAGTAGGCGATGTAGAACGCGACGGGCGAGAACCCGTCAGTGTTGAATGCGGCGAGGCCGAAGACCGCGAGCACGCCGATCAGGGCGGCGACGCCGAACACCGGGGCCAGGATCGAGTTGGGCTGCGGTGAGGAGGCGACCGCCGTCCTGGCGCATATGCAGGAGATCCATCCCGAACACCTGGCGATCATGTGAACGGACGTCAGCTCACGAATCGCGCTCTGAGGGCGGGCCCGACCGGACGGGAGCCGGACTAGCGGGCGGTCACCCGAGGTGCGCCGAGGCTGCCGTCGGGGTGGACCTCGAAGACCCGCAGTTCCCTCTCCCCGGTCACCGTGATCTGGTTCGGCCCCGACCAGTCGACGCGGGTGAAGTCTCCGCCTTCGGTCTCCCAGGTGCCCAGGTCCCAGTGGCGGGCGGACCAGCCAGTGCCGGACAGCAGTTCCACGTGGTAGATCGGGTCGATCGAGAAGGCCACGTCGGTGACGGTCAGCACCCGGTCCGGGTGCTCCGGTCGGACCTTCCGCTCGACCCACCGTCCGTCGCCGCTGAACACGTACGACAGGACCGCGATCGGCAGCCCGCCGAAGACGAGCACCGCCAGGGCGCCGACGCAGCCGATCTGCGACCACGCGGTGCGGGATTCGCGCTCGATGAGCAGCGAGACCACGATCAGTGCGGCCGCCACCCCGACCAGCAGGACCGGGTGGTTGAGCCAGCGCTCGACCACCACCAGTCCGCCCGACCGGGACGCGTGCAGGCCCGCCAGGTAAGCCAGGATCGCGACCAGAGCCACGCCTCTGAGCCCCCACACGAGCTGCTTGTGACGCATCGCCGTCATCCGCCCCCCAGGCGATCTTTTGCCGAGCTTTGGCGCGGACTTTACTACGGGGGACGTACCGCCGCTGTGGCCCGGAGCACTGCCACAACGGCCCGGACGGCAGGGTCTCCCCCCACCGCCCGGGCCGCGTGGCTACCGGCCGCACCCCCGTCACCGCCGGTAGAAGACGCTCCGCGCCCAGAAGAAGCCGAGCAGCGTCAGCCCGGTGCACCAGGCCAGTGCGACCCAGCCGCTTGCGCCGATCCCGGTGCCCATCAGCAGGCCGCGCAGGGTCTCGATGATGGGGGTGAAGGGCTGGTACTCGGCGAACCAGCGGAGCGCCGTCGGCATGGAGTCGGTCGGGACGATGGCGCTGCCGATGAAGGGCAGGAACTGGAGCGGCAGGGGCAGGTTGCTGGCGCTCTCGACCGTCTTGGCCACCAGGCCGATCGCGGCCGATACCCAGGTCATGGCGAGCGCCACGAAGCCCAGCAGGCCGATCGCCGCGAGCCACTCGACGGGGCCCGCGCTGGGCCGGAAGCCCATCGCGAAGGCCGCACCGATCACCAGGACCACAGCGATCATGGTCTGTATCAGGCTGCCGATCACGTGCCCGGCGAGGAAGGCGGAGCGTGAGATCGCCATCGTGCGGAAGCGGTTGACGATGCCCTCGGTCATGTCGGTGCAGACGCCGACCGCCGTGACCAGCGCCCCGGCCATCGCCGTCATCAGCACGATGCCGGGCGCCACGTAGTCGATGTAGTTGCCGCCTCCGATGCCGGCGCCCAGGGTGTTGCCGTAGGCGTAGTTGAACATCAGCAGCATCATCACCGGCATCACCACGACCGAGAAGGTCATCGCCGGATACCGCTGCGCGTGCTTCAGGTTCCGCCTCAGCATGGTCAGCGAATCGCTCACCACGTACGTCGCCGTGCTCATCGCACGCCCTCCCCGGTCAGTTGAAGGAACACGTCGTCCAGATCGGCCGTCTCCACGACCAGCGACTCGGCTCGCACGGAGGCGTTGTCGAGCGCGTCCAGCACGGCCTTCACGGTGAGCACCGAGTTGTCCCCCGGGATGTCCAGCCGCAGGGCGTCGGCGTCGGCCGTGGCGTAGTCGAACAGCCCGGCGGCGGCGCTCAGTTGGGCGGCGTCCGCGAACTGGAGCCGGATCAGCCCGCCCGCGACGATCCGCTTCAGCTCCTCGGCCGTGCCCTCGGCGACGATCCGGCCGCCGTCCAGGACGGCTATCCGGTCGGCGAGTTGGTCGGCCTCGTCCAGGTACTGGGTGGTGAGGAAGATCGTCACCCCGTGGTCGGCGACCAGGCCCCGGATGATCTCCCACATGGTGCGCCGGCTGCGCGGGTCCAGCCCGGTGGTCGGCTCGTCCAGGAAGATCACCTTCGGATCGCCGACCAGCGTCATCGCCAGGTCGAGCTTGCGCCGCATGCCACCGGAGAAGGTGGCGACGGGCTTGCGCGCGGCCTCGGTGAGATCGAAGCGGCGCAGCAGTTCCTCCGCCCGCCTCCGCCCATCCCGACGGCGGAGGTGGTTGAGGTCGGCCATCAGCATCAGGTTCTCCTCCGCGGTGAGGAGGTTGTCCACCGCCGAGAACTGACCGGTCACCCCGATCGCCCTGCGCACCCCGTCGGCCTGCCGGACCACGTCGTGCCCGGCCACCTGGGCCGCGCCGCCGTCGGCCGGGATCAGGGTGGAGAGGATCTGCACGGTGGTGGTCTTGCCCGCGCCGTTCGGCCCTAACAGGGCGAACACACTGCCCGCGGGGATGGACAGGTCGATTCCTCGCAGGACCGCCTTGTCCCCGTAGGACTTGGTCAGCCCGACCGTCGAGATCGCTCCCATCAGGCCCTCCGGATGATGACGCTGCCGACCTGGGTGGTGCCACGGACCTCGACGGTCTCCCGGGCCTCGCCCGGGCCCTCCGCCGCACCGAGGGTGTTGCGGACGGCGCCGAACTTGCTGTGCACGTCGAGCCAGGCCGCCGTGCCCTCCGCGATGCCGATCTCCAAGTCCCCCACGCCGGACTGGAGGGTGACCTTGCCGCGCACCACCCGGCCGAGCCGGATGTGGCCGTTCGCCGTCTTGGCCTCGACGTCCGAGCCGGCGTGGCCGACGTGGATCCGGCCGTTGGAGGCGTTGGCCGACAGCTCGCCGCGCACCTCGTCGATCTCGGTGTCGCCGTTGCTGTTCTTGACCGTCAGCCGACCCCCGACGGAGCCGACCTCGATCCGGCCGGCGCCGAACACCTCGGCGTCCCCGGCGACCGTGCCGAGCCGGATGTCCCCGTGGTCGAGCTTGAGCCTCGCGCTCTCGGCCCGGTCCAGCTGGATCCGGCCCATGGAGCCCTTCAGTCGGCAGTCGCCGAGCGGGCCCTCGGTGACGAAGTCCGCCATCGGGGACTCGGCGTGCACCTCGGAGCCGGCCGGCAGCTCGACCACGATCTCGATCGAGCCCTTCTTGTTGGAGAACACGGTGCGCTGCTTGGGGCCCTTGACGGTGAGCCGACCGCCGGAGAAGTCGACCTGGGTCAGCTCGGCGGCCTTGACGTCCGCGTCCCTGGCCGGGTTGGTGGGCCGGACCTCGACCGAGGCGTCGGCGCGCTTGCTCGCGTTGATCCACACCGAGCCGATCTCGAACTCCAGGTTGGCGGAGATCGGACCGTCGGTTCCGTACGTAGGCATGGCTGTCCCGTCCTCTTGACTCGTGTGGGTGTTCCCGCTGGTCGGAGCGGGGGTGACGTTGAAGGTGCGGAAGGCTCGGAAGGTGCGGAAGCGTTAGTGGACCCAGCCGGTGAAGCTCTGGCCGCCGACGCCGCGCGGGGCGCCGGCGCCGAAGTCGGAGCCCGGGCGCACGGCCGGGCGGGCGAACTGCTGGCCGCCCTCCAGCGCGCCGGCGACGGCCCGGACCAGCCAGGCGTTGAGGGAGAGGCCCTCCTGCCCGGCGGCCTCCTCCGCCCGGGCCTTGAGGTGGGCGGGCAGGCGCAGGTTGATCCGGGCGGTGCCCGTCTCGTCCGACTCCGGCACCACCGATGGCGCGACTGGCACCACTGGTGGCACCATCGGGGCCGCCACCGGAGCCACGGGCGGCACATCGCCGTGGAACTCGCCGGAACCGGGCGGCGCCGTCACCACGAACTCGGGATCGAGCCCGCGCAGCCGCACGTCCACCGAGCCCGGGGCGAGGTCGCGGGTGACCTCGCCCATGGCGGCCGAGAGCGCGTTGAGCAGCGTGAGCCGCACGGCCGACTCCAGCGGGAGCGTCAGCCGCTCGGCCAGCGCGCGGGCTTCGTCCCCGCCGGTGGCGGCGGCCACCGCGAGTTCGTTCCGGAGGTTTTCGACGTACGGCGTGAGGTCCATGGCTGAAAGCATGGCACAGCGGTGGTGCCACGTCCAGCCGTTTGTGGCATCACTTTGGCACCACTCACTCGGCCGAACTGGCACCGAACGCGGAACCGCCCCGCCGGCCGAGGCCGACGGGGCGGTTCACCTGCGGAAACGTCAGTGCTGCCAGCCCGCGAGGTAGGAGTCGATCTCGCCGACCAGCCGCGCCTTGCCCGCCGTGTCCAGGAACGAGGCCTCGACCGCGTTGCGGGCCAGCGCCGCCACCCCGGTCTCGTCCAGCCCCAGCAGCCGCGCCGCCACCGCGTACTCGGTGTTGAGGTCGGTGCCGAACATCGGCGGGTCGTCGCTGTTGACCGTCACCAGCAGCCCGGCGTCCACCATCCGCTTGATCGGGTGGTCCTCCATCCGCTCCACCGCCCGGGTGGCGATGTTGGACGTCGGGCAGACCTCCAGCGGGATCCGGTGCTCGCCCAGGTAGTCGAGCAGCGCCGGGTCCTTCACCGCCTGGGTGCCGTGCCCGATGCGCTCGGCGCCGAGCTCGCGGATCGCGTCCCAGACCGTCTCCGGCCCGGTGGTCTCGCCCGCGTGCGGGACGGAGTGCAGGCCGTTCGCCCGGGCCCGGTCGAAGAAGGGCTTGAACTGCGGCCGCGGCACGCCGATCTCCGGGCCGCCCAGGCCGAAGCTGACCAGGCCCTCGGGCGCCAGCTCGGTGGCCAGCCGGGCGGTGACCTCGGCCGACTCCAGACCGGCCTCGCCCGGGATGTCGAAGCACCAGCGCAGCACCACGCCGAGCTCCTTCTCGGCGCGCAGCCGGGCGTCCTCTATCGCCTCCATGAAGGCGACCTCCGGGATGCCCCGCTTGACCGAGGAGTACGGGGTGATGGTCAGCTCGGCGTACCGGATGTTCTGGCGGGCCATGTCCTCGGCCACGCCGTAGGTGAGCGCGCGGACGTCCTCGACGTCGCGGACCAGGTCCACGACGCTCAGGTAGACCTCGATGAAGTGCCCGAAGTCGGTGAAGGTGAAGTACTCGGCGAGCGCCGCCGGGTCCGTCGGCACCTCGGTCCTCCCCGCGTGGCGGGCGGCCAGTTCGGCGACGACGCGCGGCGAGGCCGAGCCGACGTGGTGGACGTGCAGTTCCGCCTTCGGCATGCCGGCGATGAACGCCTCGATGCCGTTGGCGGTGGGGTTTCCGATCCGACTTCCGTCCGGCTGGACCACGGTGGTTCCCTACTTTCCTCTACGCGCGTACCGACAGTGCTGGCAAGCATAGGCCCGGGCCCGGATCACCCGCCGAGCGCGACCGCCACCGTGTGGATCAGCAGCCCGGCCAGGGCGCCGACCACGGTGCCGTTGATCCGGATGAACTGGAGGTCGCGCCCCACGTTCGCCTCGATCTTGCGCGAGGCGTCATCGGCGTCCCAGCTCGCCACCGTCTCCGAGATCAGCGAGGTGATCTCGGTCCGGTAGGTGTCGACCAGGTACTGGGCGGCGTCCTGCAGCCAGCCGTCCACCTTGGCCTGGAGCTTGGCGTCGGTGGCGAGGCGCTCGCCGAAGCCGCGCACGCCGTCGCGGATGCGCCGGCGCAGTTCGCTGTCCTCGTCCTCGGCCGCGCCCATCACCAGGGCGCGCACGGCCGACCAGGTCGAGTTGATCAGGTCCTGCACCTCGGGGCGGACCAGCAGCTCGCCCTTGGCCCGCTCGACCCGGGCGATGGTCTCCGGGTCGGTCTGGAGCTCGATGGCGAAGTCGACGAGGAAGTTGTCGATCGCGCCCCGGGCCGGGTGGTCCGGGTCGTCCCGGATCTCGGTGACGAAGCGCATCAGCTCCTTGTAGACCCGCTCCCCGACCTGGTGGTCGATGAACTTCGGCGTCCAGCCCGGGGTCTTCTGGGTGACCTTCCGGACGACGTCCTCGTGGTTCTCGGTCAGCCAGCCGTGCGCCCGGACGGCCACCAGGTCCACCACCCCGTGGTGCCCGCCGTCCGC
>NZ_JAFLNG010000207.1 GCF_017427025.1 Streptomyces sp. FH025 | reverse complement strand
CAGCACCACCATCGCCGTCATCGGCCACACCAGCAGCGCCCCGAGCGCCCCCAGGTCGATGCTCGCGTCGAAGTGCCCGCCGTTGCCGACCCGCCGGGCCTCCCCGATCAGGTTGTCGCTCGGCCCGAGCCACCGCCCGATCCGCCAGGCACCGATCGACCCGAGCAGTCCGCCGATCGCCAGCCCCAGCGCGACCGAGATCCCGCCGCCGCGGCGCCTGGTCAGCAGGAAGGCCCCGAGCGCGGTCAGGATCCCCGCGCCCAGCCCGATCAGCACGAACACCGCGTCGGCCCCGGCCCGCTGCTCGCCCTCGGGGTCCGCGTAGAGGATCCGGTCGCCGTCCACGACCAGCGGCACCTTCGGCGACAGCCAGGCCCACAGCCCGGCCATCACCAGGCCGACCACCAGGGAGACGAGCACGACCCCCGCCCCGATCCGCGCCTCGGGCAGCAGCCGCCCCGCCGTGGGGGCGGGCGACGCCTCGGCCGCGGGCGGCGGCGCGAACGGATCGGGCACGGCACCCGGCACCGTCGCCGGCACATCGGCGTGGGCGGGATCCGGAGGTGTGTTCGGTACGGTCACAGGCCCCATCGTTTCACGACGGCCGTCCGAACGGCCCCACCGCCCACGGGGTGGGAAGGGCCACGACCTCGACGGCAGGCCCTACCGGGAGACGGCCCGCCGGTACGCCCAGGTGGCCAGCGCGAGCGACACCACGCCCACCCCCGCGCAGACCCCGAGGTCCACCAGCACCATCCCCCAGTCCGGCGAGGGCGCGAAGGTCCGCGCGAACGCCTCCACCCCGTACGTCGAGGGCAGCAGGTCCCGCAGCCACAGCACCGGCTGCGGCAGGTGGCCCGTCGGCAGGACGCCCAGCAGCAGGGCCGCCGACATGCCGAGCTGCCCCAGCATCGTCGCGATCTCCTGCCGCGGCGCGAGCAGACCGCAGGCCGCGCCCAGCCCGGACAGCGCGGCCCCGGCCAGCGGCACGACCGCCAGCAGCACCCACAGCTGCCCGAGCGGCAGCCCGAACATCACCGCGCCGACGACCGCCGTGACGACCGTCCCGGGGAGCGTGAACGAGGCGTACGCGGCGGCCGTCCCCAGCACCACCGAGGCGGCCGGCACCGGCAGCGTCGCGTAGTGGTCGAGGCCTCCGGTGGCCCGCAGCTTCCCGAAGTACTGGGCGAGCAGGTTGAGCGCGACGAACGCCACCACCAGCACGCTCGACCCGGCGACCACCGACCGCGCCTCCGAGGTCTGCCCGCCGTCCACGACGCCCCGCATCATCACCAGGATGCCGATGGACTGGAAGGTCGCCACGAACAGCAGCGGGATCCGCGCCACCCTGGCCCGGGCGAGCTGCGCCCGGTACACCGCGGCGAGCGCGGGCAGCAGCCGCGCGGCGGGGGCGAGCGGGGCGGGCCCGGCCGTCGACCGGTCGGTCCTCGGGGGCACCGAGAGCAGGGTCACTTGGCGAGTCCTCCGTGGCGGCCGCCCAGCTTGAGGTAGGCGTCCTCAAGGCTCGGGGTGGCGAGGGTGAAGTCGTCGAGGGCGGCGAAGGCCGGGCCGGTGGTGACGGCGGCGACCAGTTCGCGGGCCTGCTCGGGGGTGGTGCGGACGGTCCAGCGGCGCCCGGTGCGCTCGGCCCGTTCGGCCAGCTCAGCGACGGCGGGCACGCCGAGCGGCGCCTCGTCCCGCCAGACCAGGTCGAGCCGGACGTCGCCGTCGACCAGGGCCTTGAGCCCACCGGGCGTGTCGCAGGCGATCACCCGGCCCTCGTCCACCACGGCGACCCGGTCGAGCACCGTCTCCGCCTCGATCACGTTGTGGGTGACCAGCAGCACGGTCGTCCCGTGCTCGGCCCGCCGCCGGTCCACGGCCGACCAGACGGCCCGCCGGGCCACCGGGTCCATGCCCGTGGTCGGCTCGTCCAGGACGAGCAGCGGCCGTTCCCCCACCAGGGTGGCCGCGAAGCACGCGAGCCGCCGCTGCCCACCGGACAGCTTGGCCAGCGGCCGCTGGGCGATCGCCTCCAGCCCGAGCTCCGTCAGCACCTCCGCCGCCCGGCCGCGGGCCTGCGCCCGGGTGAGCCCCCGCAGCCGCCCGGTGGTCTCGGCGGCCAGGGCGACGGTCAGTTCGTCCAGGGCGGTGGATTCCTGCCCCAGGTAGCCGAGCAGCCGCGCGGCCCGCTCCGGGTGCCGCACGATGTCGTGCCCGAGCAGCTCGACCGAGCCGGAGTCCGGCCGCAGCAGCCCGGTGAGCTGGCGCACCAGCGTGGACTTCCCGGCGCCGTTCGGCCCGAGCAGCCCGAAGATCTCGCCCTGCCGGACGGTCAGGCTGATCCCGTCGTTGGCCCGGATCTCGGCGGCGGCGGCGCCGCGCCCGCCGCCGCGGTAGGTCCTGACCAGGTCGCGCACGGCGACGCACGGCGGGGTGTCCTGGGGTGCTCGCCCGGCCGTCTCTTTCACGACCGAAGACTTTACGCGCTCACACGGGCGAACCGGACAAGGGGGCCTGATCACCGGAAACCACCGGAACGGAGTAGTGGATCAGTCGTCCACCACCATCGACCCGCCCGGCACCCGGGCCGCGAGTTCCTTCCAGAAGCCCGCCCGGATGGCGTAGCGGTCGTGCTCGTCGATCTGGTCGTCCTTGTGCGCGAGCAGCCCGAAGCGGGCCGCGTAGCGCAGCAGCTCGCCGTCGACCCGGTGCGGGATGCGCGGGTAGTCGGGCCAGAGCACGGTCAGCCGCTCCACGTCGCCCAGCCGGTCGCTCCAGCGTCTGGCGAAGACCTGCCCGACCTCGTGGGCGTCACCGCCGATCGTGGTGATGTCCTCCTCGCGGTCGGCCCAGCGCTGCTCGGCGGTGGTCAGCTGGGCCAGCGTCGGCAGGCTGTCCCCGGCGGTGACGGACGGTTCGGGCGCGGGCCGGTCCACCCAGCCCCGGTCGGAGGACCACCGCAGCACCGGCCCGCCCGCCAGGTGCCCGTTGGTGTGCCCGTTGGTGTGCCCGTTGGCGAGCCCGTTCGCCACCGGGGTGATCGGCGTGACGGCGGAGACGCGCCCGGCGAGGTCCTTCGGGGTGGGGACGACCCTCAGCGCCGCGGCCGGCTGCGGCCGCCCGTTCGTCGCGGGGGCCTCGGGCACCGCCTCGGCCGCCGCCGGCCGGACCACCGCGGGCACCACGGTGGGCAGTGCGGCGGGCAGCGCGGGCGGGGCGGCCAGGATCTTGGCGATCTCCTGCCGGGCCGCGCCCGACCCCGGCGCCGGGAACACGCTGGAGCTCTCCCGCAGCGAGAACGACCCCTCGATCCACTCCCGGTCCAGCACCCGCCGCTCGTCGGCCTCCCCCACCAGGTCCTCGGACTGGTTGAAGTCCCCGTCGGCGGCCTGAAGCGCCCACAGGTGCACGGCCACCCCGTGCTCCTTGGCGGTCATCATCCCGGGCAGCAGGTCGCCGTCCCCGGTGATCAGCACGACGTCGGCACAGGCCCGGTTGCGGGCGAGCTCGGAGAGTTCGGCGTGCATCGCGGCGTCCACGCCCTTCTGCACCCAGCGCCCCTCGGCCCGGGTCAGCGCGCCCAGTCGTACGGTGACCCTGGGCAGCACCCGCAGCCGGCGGTGTTCGGGCATCGGGCGCCGGTCGGGGGCCGCGTCGAACCAGTAGATCCGCAGCAGCGGCAGCCCGGTCTCGGCCTCGGCGCGCTCGCGCAGCGCGGTGATCAGCGCGGTGTGGTCGACGGTGACCCTGGAGCGGGACGGGTCGCCCGCGAGCAGGCTGGCGGCGGCGCCCAGCAGGTATCCGGCGTCCACCAGGACGACACAGCGGTCCATCCGCGCACCTCTTTCCACTTGCCCTCGCAGGTCGGCCGGGGGGTGAGTGGCCCGCCCCGCCGTCCGGGCGTAGTGGGGTGAGGGGACCCCGTGGCCGCCCGATCGTTGCGTCACCTTTTCCCCCTGGTTCGCGCGCCGAACCTCGGCGAACGTCCCGGTCCCGCAACGGGCGACCCAACGGGGCGCGAAGACACGATGACGGGCCCCGTACAACGACGGGGCCCGTCAAACGTCACGTCGGGCTCGCGGTGGGCTCATGTTGAGCTCACGAGGGGCTTCAGCCCTTGAGCTCCTCGGCGACCAGCTCGGCCAGCTGGACGGCGTTGAGCGCGGCGCCCTTGCGCAGGTTGTCGTTCGAGACGAACAGCGACAGGCCGTTCTCCACGGTCTCGTCCACCCGGATCCGGCCGACGTAGCTCGGGTCCTGTCCGGCCGCCTGGAGCGGGGTGGGGATCTCGGACAGCTCGACGCCGGGGGCGCCGGTGAGCAGCTCGGCGGCGCGCTCGGGGCTGATCGGGCGCTCGAAGCGGGCGTTGATCTGCAGCGAGTGGCCGGAGAAGACCGGGACGCGCACGCAGGTGCCGGCCACCTTCAGCTCCGGGATGCCGAGGATCTTGCGGCTCTCGTGGCGGAGCTTCTGCTCCTCGTCGGTCTCGTTGGAGCCGTCCTCCACGATGGAGCCGGCCAGCGGCACCACGTTGAAGGCGATCGGCCGCTTGTAGACCTTGGGCTCGGGGAACTCGACGGCCCGGCCGTCGTGGGCGAGCGCGGAGGCGCCCTCCACGACCTTGGCGGCCTGGTCCTGCAGCTCGGCCACGCCGGCCACGCCGCTGCCGGAGACGGCCTGGTAGGTGGAGACGATCAGGGCGGCCAGGCCGGCCTCCTCGTGCAGCGGGCGCAGCACGGGCATGGCGGCCATGGTGGTGCAGTTCGGGTTGGCGATGATGCCCTTGGGGCGGTCGGCGATGGCCTCGGGGTTGACCTCGGAGACGACCAGCGGGACCTCGGGGTCGCGGCGCCAGGCGGAGGAGTTGTCGATGACCACGGCGCCGGCGGCCGCGACCTTGGGGGCCAGGGCCTTGGAGGTGGCGCCGCCGGCCGAGAAGATCACGATGTCCAGGCCGGTGTAGTCGGCCGTGGCCGCGTCCTCGACGGTGACCTCGGTGCCCTGCCAGGGCAGGGTGCGCCCGGCCGAGCGGGCCGACGCGAACAGCCGCAGCCGCTCCACCGGGAAGTTGCGTTCCGCCAGGATCTCGCGGACCACGCCGCCGACCTGACCGGTGGCACCGACAATGCCGATCTTCATCTCCGACTACTCCTCATGAAAGATGCTGTTCACAGCCGCACTCTGCCCATCATGCCTTGTCACACGGGTGGGGCGACCTGGTATTCCACGGTGTGAGAGCGCTGGGGCGAGAGCGCTTAGTGGTCCAGACCACTCGCGAGCGCCAGCGCCGCTTCCACCTCGGCCGCCCCGGCCGGCAGCAGCGGCAGCCGTACGTCCGGGGTGGGGATCCGGCCCTGGGCGTGCAGCACGCCCTTGGTCACCGTCGGGTTCGGCGCCGTGAACGCGGACAGCGCCAGGGCGGTCAGCCGGTGCCCGAGCTCCCGAGCCCGCTCGACGTCCCCGGCCCGCCAGGCCTCGTACAGCTCGACGAACCGGGCGGTCGCCAGGTGCGCGGAGGCCAGGATGCCCCCGGCCGCGCCGATCGCCAGCATCGGCGACAGGAAGGCGTCCTCCCCGGTCAGCACCGCGAAGCCCGCGGGGGTGTCGGCGAACAGCTCGGCGGCCGTCTGGTCCAGCCCGCCGGTCGCGTACTTGACGCCCACCACGCCCTCGATCGCGGCCAGTTCGCGCAGCGCCGCGGGGGAGAGCTGCTGCCCGGTGCGGTACGGGATGTGGTAGACGACCAGCGGCAGCGGGCTGCTCGCGGCGAGCGCCCGGAAGTGCGCGACCGTCCCGGCCTCGCCGGCCCGGACGAACGCGGGGGTGGTGACCAGCGCCGCCGCCTGCGGCACCCGCGCGCCGAGCGCGACCAGCGCCTCGCCGACGGCTCGGGTGTCGCCGCCGGACGCGCCGACGGTCAGCTGCGCCCCGCGCGCGGCGCAGGCGGCCGCGGTGACCTCGACCACCGCGTCCCGCTCCTCGGCGCTCAGCGCGGCCGGCTCGCCGGTGGTGCCGAGCGCGACCAGCCCGGCGGCCCCGGCGTCGAGCACCTCGTACGCGAGCTTCTCCAGCGCGTCGAGGGCGACCGAGCCGTCGGCGGCGAAGGGAGTGATCAGGGGGACGTGAATGCCCTTGAGTTCCATGCCCACGATCCTGCGGCCCATCGATCGCCCAGGTCCAGTTCACATCCCTGACGCTTCTCGTAAGCTGAGCTGATGCTCGACGTCCGACGCCTGCGCCTGCTGCGCGAACTCGCCCACCTCGGCACCATCGCGGCCGTCGCCGAGGCGCTGTCCTTCAGCCCTTCGGCGGTGTCCCAGCAGCTGTCCGTGCTGGAGAAGGAGGCGGGCGTCCCGCTGCTGGAGCGCACCGGCCGCCGGGTCACCCTCACCCCGGCCGGGCTGGGCCTCGTCCGCCACGCCGAGTCGGTACTCGCCCTGCTGGAGCAGGCGGACGCCGAACTCGCCCACGCCAAGCGGGGGTTGGCGGGCCCGCTGCGCATCGGCACCTACCCCTCGGCGGCCCGCGCGATCATCCCGGCGGCGCTCGCCGAGCTCGCCGCCTGGCACCCCGGCCTGGAGCCGATGGTCACCGAGGTGGACCCTGCGGCCGTCGGCGCGGCGCTGCGCGCGGGTGAGCTGGACGTCGCGCTGGTGCACGAGTACGACCTCGTCCCGACCGACCCGGAACCGGGCCTCGCGGTGACCCGCCCCGTCTTCACCGAGCCGATGTACCTGGCCGCCCGCCACCCGGGTACGGTCGCCGAGCAGCGCGGCGCGCCCTGGATCATGTCCCCGCCCGGAACGCTCTGCCGCTCCATGGCCGTCCGCGCCTGCGAGTCGGCGGGCTTCGCGCCCCGGATCCGGCACCAGATCGACGACTTCACCACCGTGCTGGCCCTGGTCGGGGCCGGCCAGGGCGTCGCCCTGGTCCCCCACCTGGGCACCGCCGAGCCCCCGCCCGGCGTCGTCCTCACCCGGCTGCCCATGTACCGCCGCACCCGCGCGGCGTTCCGGGCCGGCGCGGGCTCCCACCCGGCCATCTCGGCCTTCGTCTCGGCGCTGCACACGGCCGTCCCGCCGGGTCTGGGCGGCGGTTCCTGAGGAACCGCCGCCCGGACCCGGCCCGGACTTCGCCTCAGACCACCAGGCAGCTCGGCCCGAGCAGCTGCTTCAGGTCCCCGAACAGCGCCGGGTCCGACTTCACCCGGTGCCGGTCCAGCCGCAGCACCGTCGTCTTGTTGCGGCCCTCCAGCCGGACCCGCACCTCGGTGGTGCCCCTGTGGCTGCCGAGCACCTCGCCGAGCCGGGCCACCAGCGGCGGGGTGATCTTGCCGCTCGGGATGTTGATGATGATCGGCGCGTCGGCGTGCGCGTTCGACAGGTCCGGAACCGACAGCTCCATCCCCATCAGCCGCGGCACGTCCTCCCGCTTGTCCAGCTTGCCGCGCACGAACACCACGGCGTCCTCGACCAGTTGCGAGGACACCAGCTGGTAGCTCGCCGGGAAGAACATGCAGTCGATGGACCCGGCCAGGTCCTCGACCGTGGCGATCGCCCAGGCGTTGCCCTGCTTGGTCATCTTCCGCTGGAGGCCCGAGATGATGCCGCCGATGGTGACGATCGTCCCGTCCGGCCGGTCCGCGAGGTCCGCCACCGCGCAGTCCGCCTTGTCGGCGAGCACGTGCTCGATGCCGTGCAGCGGGTGCGAGGAGACGTACAGGCCGAGCATCTCCCGCTCCTGGGTGAGCAGGAAGGACTTCTCCCACTCCTCCTCGGAGAAGACGACGTCCAGCCCGAAGCTCGGCTCGTCGGCGGTGGCGTCGCCGCCGAAGAGGTCGAACTGCCCCTCGGCCTCCTTGCGCTTCACGCCGACGACGTTGTCGATCATCGGCTCGAACTGCGCGCTCAGGCCCTTGCGGGTGTGCCCGAGCGAGTCGAAGGCGCCCGCCTTGATCAGCGATTCGACGGTCCGCTTGTTGCAGACCACCGACTCCACCTTGTCCAGGAAGTCGGGGAAGGAGCTGAACTTCCCCTTGGTCTTCCTCGTCCGGATCATCGACTCGACCACCGGCCCACCGACGTTGCGGATGGCGGTGAGACCGAAGCGGACGGTGGTGTCACCGTGCGGGGTGAAGTCCGAGTCCGACTCGTTGACGTCCGGCGGCAGCACCTGGATGCCCATCTTGCGGCACTCGTTGAGGTAGACCGCGGACTTGTCCTTGTCGTCCTTGACGGAGGTGAGCAGCCCGGACATGTACTCGGCCGGGTAGTTGGCCTTGAGGTACGCCGTCCAGTACGAGACCAGCCCGTACCCGGCGGTGTGCGCTTTGTTGAACGCGTAGCCGGAGAAGGGGACGAGGACGTCCCACACCGCCTGGATGGCCGCGTCGGAGTAGCCGCGCTCCCGGCAGCCCTTCTGGAAGGGGACGAACTCCGCCTCCAGGATCTCCTTCTTCTTCTTACCCATGGCCCGGCGCAGCAGGTCGGCCTGGCCGAGCGAGTAACCGGCGAGGATCTGCGCGGCCTTCTGCACCTGCTCCTGGTACACGATCAGGCCGTAGGTGGGCCGGAGCACCTCCTCCAGGGGCTTCTCCAGCTCCGGGTGGATCGGGGTGATCTCCTGCTGCCCGTTCTTGCGCAGCGCGTAGTTGGTGTGCGAGTTGACGCCCATCGGGCCCGGGCGGTACAGCGCCAGGACGGCGGAGATGTCCTCGAAGTTGTCGGGCTTCATCAGGCGCAGCAGCGAGCGCATGGGGCCGCCGTCGAGCTGGAAGACGCCGAGCGTGTCGCCGCGGGCGAGGAGTTCGTAGGTCGGCTTGTCGTCGAGCGGCAGCTTGAGCAGCTCGATCTTCTCGCCCTTGTTCTTCTCGATCGCCTTGACGGCGTCGTCCATGATCGTCAGGTTGCGCAGGCCGAGGAAGTCCATCTTGAGAAGGCCGAGGCCCTCACAAGTCGGGTAGTCGAACTGCGTGATGGTGACGCCGTCGGTGTGCCGGGTCCAGACCGGGATGTGGTCGGTCAGCGGCTCGGCGGACATGATGACGCCGGCCGCGTGCACACCGGGCTGGCGGATCAGGCCCTCGATGCCGCGCGCGGTGTCGATGACCTTCTTCACGTCCGGGTCGGTCTCGTACAGACCGCGGATCTCACCGGCCTCGCCGTAGCGCGGGTGGGAGGAGTCGGTGATGCCGGAGAGCGGGATGCCCTTGCCCATGACGTCCGGCGGCATCGCCTTGGTGATGCGGTCACCCATCGCGTACGGGTAGCCGAGGACTCGGGAGGAGTCCTTGATGGCGGCCTTCGCCTTGATGGTGCCGTACGTGACGATCATGGCGACCTTGTCGGATCCCCACTTCTCCGTCACGTAGCGGATCACGTCGGCGCGCCGGCGCTCGTCGAAGTCGATGTCGACATCGGGCATGGAGATGCGCTCGGGGTTGAGGAAGCGCTCGAAGATCAGGCCGTGCGGGATGGGGTCGAGGTCGGTGATGCCCATCGCGTACGCGACCAGCGAACCGGCCGCAGAACCACGGCCGGGGCCCACCGCGATGCCCTGGCTCTTGGCCCACATGATGAAGTCGGCGACCACGAGGAAGTACGCCGGGAACCCCATCTGGATGATGGTGTCCATCTCGTACTCGGCGAGCTTCTTGTGCTCCTCGTCGTAGCCCTCCGGGAAGCGCCAGTCCATGCCCTCCCAGACCTTGGACTTGAAGAAGTCCGCCTCGGACTCGAAGCCCTCCGGGATCGGGAAGCGGGGCATCAGGTTCTTGAACTTGAACATGCCCTCGGTGTCGACCCTGGAGGCGACGAGCAGCTGGCTGTTGCGGCAGCCCTCCTGCCAGGCGTCCGAGGAGTCCAGCGCGTACATCTCGGCGGCGGACTTGATGTAGTAGCCGGTGCCGTCGAAGCGGAAGCGGTCCGGGTCCGAGAGGTTCTTGCCGGTCTGCACGCAGAGGAGGAGGTCGTGCGCGCCGGCGTCGGCCTCGGTGGTGTAGTGCGAGTCGTTGGTGACCACCGGGGGGATGTTCAGCTTCTTGCTGATCTCCAGCAGCCCGTCGCGGACCCGCTTCTCGATGTCGAGGCCGTGGTCCATCAGCTCCAGGAAGTAGTTCTCCTTGCCGAAGATGTCCTGGTAGTCGGCGGCGGACTTGACCGCCTCGTCGAACTGGCCGAGGCGCAGGCGGGTCTGCACCTCGCCGGAGGGGCAGCCGGTGGTGGCCATCAGGCCGCCGGACAGCTCGGAGATCAGCTCCTTGTCCATCCGGGGCCACTTCACGAGCCAGCCCTCGGCGTACGAGCGCGAGGTCAGCTTGAAGAGGTTGTGCAGGCCCTCCTTGTTCCGGGCCCAGATGGTCTTGTGGGTGTACGCGCCGGACGCGGAGACGTCGTCCCGCTTCTGGTGCGGCTGGCCCCACAGGACGCGCTTGGTGTTCGAGCGGGACTCCGGGGCGACGTACGCCTCGATGCCGATCACCGGGGTGATCCCGGCGGCGGTCGCCTGCTTGTGGAACTCGGCGGCGCCGTACATGTTCCCGTGGTCGGTCATCGCGACATGGGTCTGCCCCAGGCGCTCGACCTCCTTGAACATCTGCTTCAGCCGGGCGGCACCGTCCAGCATCGAGTACTCGGTGTGGACGTGCAGATGCGCGAACGGCTGATCGCTCAAGGCGGGGCCTCCGGAGGCTCTGGTGCTGGTCTGGTGGGCCGGCGAACGTGCGGGTCACAGGGGATGCCCTGGAAATGGATGTGGCCCGGACCACCTCTTGGGGTCCGGACCATCACTCACACGTTCACGCGTCTACTCTAGCCCCCTTCGGAGGGCGTCCCTCGCCCGTACGGAGGGTGCCCAGGCCAGCCCGGCGAGTCGCGCCCCGGCGGCTGCGCGGACCTCGGGCTCCTCCATCGGATCGTCCCGGAGGTAGGCCAGCCGCTCCCGCACCTCGGCCCGATCAGGAGCGTGCTCGACCCCCAGCAGCCGCGCTCGCGCCTCGCAGTCCCACAGCGACTCCGTGTACGCCTCGCCCGTCCCCGCCGCCCCCATCGCCGCGAGCGCCTCGAGGTACGCGGCCCGCTCGAACGAGTGCGGCGTCCACAACCAGAACCGCCGCAGCAGCGAGGCGGCCCCTCCTGCTTCGGCTCCGAACCCCGCGAGCGTCTTCGCGGTGTGCATCGGCCCGCACCAGGCCTGC
>NZ_JAFLNG010000206.1 GCF_017427025.1 Streptomyces sp. FH025 | reverse complement strand
CCTACGCGGGACCAGAGGCAACGACGCCTGCCCGCGCACCCCCAGGAGGACCTCGAAGTGCACGCCATCACCTCCCGCAGAGGCCGCCGCACGGCCGCCGCCGTCGCCGGCAGCGCCGTCCTGGCCCTGCTCGCCTCCGCCTGCACCGGCTCCAGCGACTCGGGCGGCAACGACGACTCGGCCAGCGGCAAGGACGTCACCATCACCTTCTGGCACGGTTGGAGCCAGGACAACGAGGTGAAGGCGATCAACGACATCATCGCCTCCTTCGAGAAGGCCCACCCCAACATCCACGTCAAGCCCCAGGGCAACGTCCCGGACGACAAGGTCAACCAGTCCCTGCGGGCCGGCGGCGACGACGCCCCGGACGTGGTGTCCTCCTTCACCACCAACAACGTCGGCATGTTCTGTTCGACCAAGGCGTTCATCGACCTCAAGCCCCAGCTGCAGAAGAGCGGCATCGACGCGGCCAAGACCTTCCCGGCCGCGATGCTCAACTACACGCAGTTCCAGGGCAACCAGTGCTCGCTGCCGCTGCTCGGCGACGCCTACGGCCTCTACTACAACAAGAAGGCCTTCGCCGCGGCCGGCATCACCGCCCCGCCCAAGACCTTCAGCGAGTTCGCCGACGACGCCAGGAAGCTGACCATCGCCGACGGCGACTCGTACAAGCAGCTCGGCTACATGCCGCTGTACCACGGCTACGAGTCCCAGACCGAGCACTTCCTCGGCCAGTACGGCGCCACCTACTTCGGCCCGGACGGCAAGTCGAACATCGCCACCGACCCGAAGGTCGCCGCGATGCTCAACTGGCAGAAGGGCATGGTCGACCAGCTCGGCGGCTACGCCAAGCTGGACAAGTACCGCGCCACCTTCGGCGAGGAGTTCAGCGCCAAGAACCCCTTCCACACCGGCCAGGTCGCGATGGCCCTCGACGGTGAGTGGCGCACCGCCTCGCTCGCCGAGAACAAGCCCGACTTCGACTGGGCCACCGCGCCCTTCCCGGTGCCGGACGACCAGGCCGACACCTACGGCCGCGGCTACCAGACCGGCACCATCGTCGGCATCGCCAGCACCAGCAAGAAGCAGGCCGCGGCCTGGGAGTTCGTCAAGTACCTGACCACCGACACCGACTCGGTCGTCAACTTCGCCAACGCGATCCACAACGTGCCCAGCACCTTCGACGCGCTCAACTCGCCGAAGCTGGTGAGCGACCCGAACTTCAAGACCTTCCTGGACGTCGCCAAGAACCCCAACTCGAGCACCACCCCGGCGAGCGTCAACGGCGGCGGCTACCTCGTCACCCTGCAGAACCTCGGCTACGACATCGAGTCCGGCAAGCAGGCCGACGTCCAGGCCGGTCTGGCCGCCACCGCCAAGCAGATCGACACCGACATCGCCCAGGCCAAGTAGGCGACGCGAACGGCCCACGGAGCTCCCCATGTCACTCGCGTTCGGCACCCGCAAGGACGGTGCTGGACCGACCGCCCCGGCGGCGCCCTCCACGCAGCACCTGCTGCGCCGGAAGCGCCGCCGGGAGGCGGCCCGCACCCTCGCCTTCCTCTCCCCCTGGCTCATCGGGTTCAGCGTCTTCTTCGTCTACCCGCTGGTCTCCACCGCCTACTTCTCCTTCACCCAGTACAACGGCTTCGGCTCGCCGACCTTCAACGGCCTCAAGAACTGGGACTACGTCTTCAACCAGCTGCCGGCCTTCTGGCAGGGCCTGCGCAACACCCTGTGGCTGGTCGTCGTCATGGTGACCCTGCGGGTGGCCTTCGGCCTCGGCATCGGGCTGCTCATCACCAAGGTCAAGACCGGTGTCGGTTTCTTCCGCACCGTCTTCTACCTGCCGTACCTGGCCCCGCCGGTGGCCGCCACCGTCGCCTTCGCCTTCCTGCTCAACCCGGGCACCGGCCCGCTCAACCACCTGCTCGGCCAGCTCGGCCTGCCGCAGCCCGGCTGGTTCGCCGACCCGAACTGGTCCAAGCCCGCACTCACCCTGCTCGCCATGTGGGGCATCGGCGACCTGATGGTCATCTTCATGGCCTCGCTGCTGGACGTCCCCAAGGAGCAGTACGAGGCGGCCGAACTGGACGGCGCCGGCCCGTTCCAGAAGTTCCGGTACGTCACGCTGCCGAACATCTCGCCGATCATCATGTTCGCGGTGGTCACCGGGGTCATCCAGACCATGCAGTACTACACCCAGGCGATCGTCGCCGGGAAGGTCGCCGGCGGCATCGCCGGCAACTCCGGCCAGCAGTTCGAGCCCGGCTTCCCGCAGGGCTCCACCTGGACCCTGCCGCAGATGGTCTACAACCTCGGCTTCCAGCGCTTCAACTACGGCGCGGCCTGCGTCGTCGCCCTGGTGCTGTTCGCCATCTCGATGGCCGTCACCTCGATCCTGCTCCGCCGCCGGTCCGGCTTCATGGCGAGCGACGACTAGCGGATTCCCGAGGACTAGCCCATGACTCTCAGCTCCACGCTCAGCAAGGCGCCCGCCCCGGCCGGCGCCTCCCGGACCGGCGGCGCCGCCGCCCGGGCCGCCCGGCGCCGCGCGCTGCTCAACTGGGTGGCCGTGCACTCGCTGGCGATCGCCGCCGCGCTGTTCTTCCTGCTGCCGTTCGTCTTCGTCTTCCTCACCTCGGTGATGAACGACCAGCAAGCGCTCACCACCGACTACTGGCCCAGCTCCTGGAACTGGGACAACTACAGCAAGGTGTGGGACACCCCCGGCTTCCTCACCTGGTGGCGCAACACCCTGGTGTACGCCGGCCTCGGCACCCTGCTGACCGTCGTCTCCAGCCTTCCGGTCGCCTACGCGCTCGCCAAGTTCCGCTTCCGCGGCCGCAACCTGGCCCTGATGGCGGTCATCGCGATGATGATGCTGCCGCCGCAGGTCACCGTCATCCCGATGTACCTGTTCTGGGCCAAGCAGATGGGCCTCGGCGGCTCGCTGTGGCCGCTGATCATCCCGATGGCCTTCGGCGACGCGTTCTCCATCTTCCTGCTGCGCCAGTTCCTGATGACCATCCCCAAGGAGTACATCGAGGCCGCCCGGATAGACGGCTGCGGTGACCTGCGCACCCTGCTGCGGGTGGTCCTGCCGATGGCCAAGCCGGCCATCGCCGCCGTCGCGCTGTTCCAGTTCTTCTACTGCTGGAACGACTACTTCGGCCCGCAGATCTACGCCAGCAACAACCAGCAGTCCTGGACGCTCAGTTACGGCCTGGAGTCGTTCAAGGCCGCCCACCACACCAACTGGAACCTCACCATGGCCGCCACCCTGCTGGTGATGGCGCCGGTGATCGTCCTCTTCTTCTTCGCACAGAAGGCCTTCATCGAAGGCGTGACACTGACAGGGGTCAAGGGCTGATGTCCGCACTGAAGTTGGCAATCGTCGGCGGAGGTTCGACGTACACCCCGGAGCTGATCGACGGCTTCGCCAGGCTGCGCGACACCCTGCCGATCGGCGAGCTGGTGCTGATCGATCCGGCCGCCGAGCGGCTGGAGCTGATCGGCGGCCTCGCCCGGCGGATCTTCGCCAAGCAGGGCCACTCCGCCACCGTGACGGTGACGACGGACCTGGTGGCGGGCGTCGCGGACGCCGACGCCGTCCTGCTCCAGCTGCGCGTCGGCGGGCAGGCGGCGCGCAACCAGGACGAGACCTGGCCGCTGGAGTGCGGCTGCGTCGGCCAGGAGACCACCGGCGCGGGCGGGCTCGCCAAGGCGCTGCGCACCGTCCCGGTCGTGCTGGACATCGCCGAGCAGGTCCGCCGGACCAACCCGGACGCCTGGATCGTCGACTTCACCAACCCGGTCGGCATCGTCACCCGGGCCCTCCAGACCGCCGGCCACAAGGCCGTCGGGCTGTGCAACGTCGCGATCGGCTTCCAGCGCAAGTTCGCCGCCCACCTGGGCGTGGACCCTGAGCTGGTCCGGCTCGACCACGTCGGGCTCAACCACCTGACCTGGGAGCGCGGGGTGACCCTGCTCGACGCGCCGGGCTCCGCCACCGGCCGGGAGGTGCTGCCGGAGCTGCTCAGCGGCTTCGGCAAGGAGATCGCCGACGACCTGCACCTGCCGCAGGCCTTCGTGCAGCGGCTCGGCGTGGTGCCCTCGTACTACCTGCGGTACTTCTACCAGCACGACACCGTGGTGGAGGAGCTCAAGGTGCAGGGCTCGCGGGCCGCGCAGGTCGCCGAGATCGAGCGGCAGCTGCTGGAGATGTACGCCGACCCCGCCCTCGACACCAAGCCCGAACTGCTCGGCAAGCGCGGCGGTGCCTTCTACTCGGAGGCCGCCGTCCAGCTGATCGCCGCCCTGCTGGGCACCGGCGGCGGGACGTCCGTGCAGGTGGTGAACACCCGCAACGACGGCGTGCTGCCGTTCCTGCCGGACGACGCCGTCATCGAGGTCCCGGCCGAGGTCGACGCCGCGGGCGTGCGGCCGCTGCCGCAGCGCCCGCTCGAACCGCTGTACGCCGGGCTGGTCGCCGCCGTCACCGCGTACGAGCACCTCGCCCTCGACGCCGCCCTGCACGGCGGCCGCGACCGGGTCTTCGACGCCCTGCTCGCGCACCCGCTGGTCGGCCAGCTCGAACTCGCCGACCAGCTCACGGATCGGCTGCTCGCGCACAACCGCGAGCACCTCGCCTGGGCCTGAGCACCGAGGAACGGCCCGGTCCGTGGCCCCCGAGGGGGCGCGGACCGGGCGGGGCGAGGAGACCGACCCATCCCCGGCCGACACCAACGGCCGGGCCACGTACGAGCCGCGGGGACCTGATGACCCACCAGCCCGAACCACTCCTGCCCGGCGTCCTCGCCATCGACGCGGGCAACTCCAAGACCGACGTCGCCCTGATCGGCGCCGACGGCACCGTCCTGGGCACCGCCCGCGGTGGCGGCTTCGCACCCCAGCTGATCGGCGGCGCCGCAGCCGTCGCCGGCCTCGCCCCGCTGGTCGAGGAGGCCGCCGCGGCGGCCGGCCACCCCGCCTGGAACGGCGTGCTGGCCAGCCACGTCAGCGCCTGCCTGGCCAACGCCGACCTCCCGGTGGAGGAGGAGGCGCTGCGCCGCGCCCTGGAGTCGCACCCGTGGGGTGCCAGCAACACCGTCGTCAACGACACCTTCGGCCTGCTGCGGGCCGGCACCGACGGCCCGCGCGGGGTCGCCGTGGTGTGCGGCGCCGGAATCAACTGCGTCGGCCTGCTCCCGGACGGGCGCACCGCGCGCTTCCCCGCCCTCGGCGAGCTCACCGGCGACTGGGGCGGCGGCTCCGGGCTCGCCATCACCAGCATGTGGCACGCCGTCCGCTCGGAGGACGGGCGCGGCGGGCCGACCGCGCTGGCCCGGGCCATCGCCGAGCACTTCGGCCTGCCCAGCGCCCGGGCGGTCGCGGAGGCCGTCCACCTCGGGCACCTGCCGAGCTCCCGGCTACACGAGATCGTCCGGCTGCTGTTCGCGGTCGCGGGCGAGGGGGACGAGGTCGCGCTCGGGCTGATCGACCGCCAGGCCGACGAGATCGTCCGGCTGGCCGTGGTCGCGCTGCGCCGGCTGGAGCTGCTGGACTCGCCGGCCCCGGTGGTGCTCGGAGGCGGGGTGCTCGCCTCCCGGCAGCCGCTGCTGATCGACAACCTCACCGCGCGGCTCGCCGAGGCCGCCCCGCTGGCCGAGCCGCGGGTCGTGGTCGCCCCGCCCGTGCTGGGCGCCGGGCTGCTCGGGCTCGACCACCTGGGCGCGGACAGACAGGTGCAGGCTCGGCTGCGCCGGGCGTACGAGACGCAGCGGCCGGTCACGGTCTGACGCGTCTGACGTCTCTGGCGTCTCTGACGTGCCCTTGAACCTCCCGCCCTCGCCGGATCCGCACGTCCGGCGGGGGCGGGAACCGTTCGGCGTGCGCCGGTCGTGTTACCCGGGTACCGACCACCACCGCCACCCGGGGAGACTTGTGTCATGGCCGTGCCCCGCATCCTCCTCGCCACCGTCCTGCTCACCGGTACCGCCGCCGCCGTCCTCACCGGCTGCACCCCTGCCGACTCCCGCCCCACGGTGGCCGCCGCCTCCTCCGCGGCCGCGCTCGCGGACGAGGGCGCCGACGCCCCGCTGGACGACCTGGTCGACGACGGCGACCTCTTCGAGGACGAGGTCGACGCCCCCGCCACCGGCGTCATCGCCGCCCCCGACAGCACGCCGCTCTGTACGGCCCCCACCGAGCCGCCCGGCCACCAGGTCCTGGTCGTGGTCTCCGCCGGCCCGGCCGAACTCACCGCCCAGCCCGCGCGCTACACCTGCACCCCGCCCGGCTACGAGCCCACCGGCACGCCCGTCCACTACGGCTTCGCCGCGGCGGGGGTGGCGGCGACGCTGGTCGACCGCCCGCACGGGGACCCGGCCCGGCCCGTCGGGCTGGACGAACTGGTCACCCACCTCAACGACTGCCTGGCCGACCGCGACCCGGCCGACCCGTACGCCTGCCACGGCAACGCCTACGACGTGGTGCTGGACTCGCACGGGCGGATCATGCGGATCGGCGAGGTCACGGTGCCGTAGCCGCTGTTTCCAGCAGGGCGGCAGCCTGTTCGAGCATGGCCAGGGTGTCGGAGCTGGTGCCCCCGGAGACTTCGGGGTGGCGGGCGGCCAGCGCCCGGTGGTTGGCCCGGCGGATCCGGACGGTCTCCCGGTCGAGGGGGCCGGTCGTCCAGGCCGTCGTGAGGGCCAGTGCCGCCAGTTCGACCAGTTGGGCCCGGCGGGCTGCGGACGGGACGGAATCGTGAGCGGCCCACTGGACCAGGCGGTGGACGCGCAGCAGGTCGTTCGTGCGGGTGACCAGGCTGAGGCGGTGCAGGGTGCGGAGCGTCTCGTGGACGGCCTCGGCGGTCGCGTCGGCGCAGTAGAGGCGGGCGGGTTCGGACGTGAGGACGTCGACCGGAACGCCGTCCGGGTGGAGGACGGAGGCGAGTTGGAGCACGGGGGTGGCCAGTGAGCCGGTCGCGGCGTCCGCGCGGGAGAGGGCCTCGGCGAGGATCTCGGCCAGACTCCGCTCCTGACCGTCGGGGAGGGCGGCCCGGTCCGGGGCGAGCTCCGCGAGGGGACGGTGTTCGGCCAGCCGGGCCCGGTAGCCGGCGACGGTGACGCCACTGTCGGAACGGTCGATCAGGTGGGCGGAGGCCTGGGCCAGGGCGAGCGGGAGGTGGCCGAGGTCGGCGGCCAGCTCGGCGAGTCGCCCGGCCGGTTCGTCGAGGCCGTGGGGGGTGAGCCGGTCGGCGAGGTAGGCCACGGAGTCCGCCTCGCCGAAGGGTTCGACCTCCACGATCCGCCGGTCGGCCGTCCGCAGGGACGGGTCGCGCCGACGGGTGGTGACGACGGTGTGGCCGAGCCGGTTGGCCGGGGGCCAGAGGGCGCGGAGGTCGGCCGGGTCCAGCACGTCGTCGAGGACGACCAGCCAGCGGCGGTCCGCGGTGCGGAGCCAGGCCAGCAGGCTCTCGGCGTTGGCGGGCTGGGAGAGGCCCAGTTCGACAGCGGCCTGGGTGTAGGCCTGCTCCACGGCCGCGCGACTGGTGACGCTCACCCAGAGCACGAGGTCAACGCGTTGCCGGCGCAGTTGTCCGTGGGCGTAGTGGGCCGCCAGCTGCGTCTTGCCACTGCCGGGCATCCCGGCCAGGACGACGGCGGCGGCTCCGACGGAGTCGAGGTCGGGGCTGCGCGGCCGGTAGGCGTCGGCCACCTCCGGGACGGCTCCCACCTGCTTCGGCCACCGGCCCTGGTGTGCCGGTTCGCCTCCGAATCTCGTCACGTTGACGGTGCGTGCCTGGATGACCGGGCCGCCGAAGACCCCACCGTCGATGCTGTTCCGGATCGGTTCGGACATGGCCCCAGTCTCACAGTTCCCGGCCCCCACGTGGAGTCCACGCCGGAGCGGCACCAGGTCTCCATACGCTGAAAGACCTCCCCTCCAACTGTTGAGATTCGGCTGCGCTACGCGCATCAACCGTGTGCCAACTGGGGGCTTTTGACTTTCGATACGTTCCCGAGGGCCGCCCTTGGTCCGGGTCTTACTCTCGTCCTCGTTGACCCGGTTTCGACAAGTCTGCTTTGCTTCCGGCCACCGGCGGTAAGCGGTCCCTCATCCCCACGTCACTGACTGTTCATGACGAACCGCCAGTGGTTCCGCATTGCCGCCGCCATCACTCCCCCACCGTCTTTCACTGTGCCGCCGCGCCCTACCGGAGCGCGGTCGGCCCGAGAGAGGAACCCTCACGATGGGCATGTCCCCCACCTCCCGCCGCAACCGCGTCCGCGCCCTGACCGGGCTCAGCGCGCTGGCGCTCGCCGCCGCCGGTTTCGCCGCCGCCCCGGCCGCCCAGGCGAACCAGCCGGGCAGCGAGCTCGCCGGGCACTCCCACCCGTACCGGCACGGCGCCGTTCCGACCAAGGAGGCCGGCCAGAGCGCGACCGCCCGCACCTCCAACCTGAAGTACGGCGGCGGGGTCGACGGCATCGGCGTCACCACCGGCGCGCCGAAGGTCTACCTGATCTTCTGGGGCTCCCAGTGGGGCACCCAGGGCACCGACGCCAACGGCTACACCACGCTGTCCGGCGACCCGAAGGGCGAGGCCGTCCGCACCCAGCAGCTGTTCAAGGGCCTCGGCACCAACAACGAGACCTGGTCCGGCGTCATGACGCAGTACTGCGAGGGCGTCGCCACCGGCGCGACCAGCTGCCCGAGCGGCTCCGCGCACGTCGGCTACCCGACCGGCGGCGCGCTGGCCGGCGTCTGGGTGGACGGTTCGGCGGCCGCGCCGGGCCAGGCCACCGGCAACCAGATCGCCACCGAGGCCGTGAAGGCCGCCGGGCACTTCGGCAACACCACCGCGGCGTCCAACCGCAACGTGCAGTACGTGGTGCTCTCGCCGACCGGCACCCACCCGGACGGCTTCAACACCACGGGCGGCAACTTCTGCGCCTGGCACGACTGGAACGGCGACACCACGCTGACCGGCGGCGCGGCGTCGTCCCCCTACGGTGACGTGGCGTTCAGCAACGACCCGTACGTGACGGACATGGGCAGCTCCTGCGGCCAGAACTACGTCAACAGCGGCAGCGCCGGCACCCTGGACGGCGTCACCATGGTGTTCGGCCACGAGTACTCGGAGACCATCACCGACCAGAACCCGGCGGGCGGCTGGACCGACTCCACCGGGTACGAGAACGCCGACAAGTGCTCCTGGAACGGCGTCGGCGGCACCGGAGGCTCGCAGAACGTGACCTTCGCGACGGGCTCCTTCGCCATGCAGGGCACCTGGTCGAACGCGGTCAGCGGCTGCCAGATCTCGCACGCGATCGTCCAGTGACGATCTGACACGGGGGGAGCGCCGGGGTGGGTCGTGCGGGCCCGCTCCGGCGCTCCGGCGTTCCCTACGAGGGCGCGACCAGCCCGAACTCGTAGGCCTGGATGACCAGGTGGACCCGGTCGCGGGCGTCCAGCTTGGTGAACAGCCGGGCCACGTGCGCCTTGGCGGTGGCCGGGCTGATGGTGAGCTCCTCGGCGATCTCCGCGTTGGACAGGCCCCGCCCGACCAGGGTCAGCACCTCGCGCTCGCGCTCGGTGACGCCCTCGGCGACCGCGCGGCGGACCTTGGCGGCCTCCGGGCGGGCGGCGAACTCGCCGATCAGCCGACGGGTGATGCCCGGGGCGAGCAGGGCGTCCCCGGCGGCGACGACCCGCACGCCGTCCAGGATGGTCTCCAGGGCGAGGTCCTTGACCAGGAAGCCGCTCGCCCCGGCGCGCAGCGCGCCGTACACGTAGTCGTCGTCGTCGAAGGTGGTGAGGACGAGGACGTGGGTGGGCAGTTCCGGGTCGGCGGTGATCCGGCGGGTGGCCTCGATGCCGTCCACGCCGGGCATCCGGATGTCCATCACCGCGACGTCCGGGCGCAGCCGTTTGACCAGCTCGACGGCCTCCGCACCGTCGCCGGCCTCGCCGACCACCTCCAGGTCGGGGGCGTCGGCGATGAGCACGCGCAGGCCGGTGCGGATGAGCGGCTGGTCGTCGACCAGGACGACGCGGATCACGGTCCCACCTCCAGGGCGGCGTCTTCGGGGATCGACAGTCGGGCGGCGACGCGGAAGCCGCCCTCGGGGCGCGGGCCGGCGCTGAACTCGCCGTTCAGCAGGGCGACCCGCTCCCGCATGCCGGCCAGGCCGTAGCCGGTGCCGGGGGTCGCGGTGGGCGCGCCGGCGCCCAGGTCGACGACGGTGACGTCGAGCTCCCGCGGGCCGTACTCGACGGTGACGTGGCAGTCGCGGGTGCCGGAGTGCTTGACCACGTTGGTGACGGCCTCCTGGACGATCCGGTAGGCGGCGAGGTCCACCTCGGGCGGCAGGGTACGGGCTTCACCCCGGCGGGTCAGCGCGACCCGCACCCCGGCACCCGCCGCCTTCTCCACCATCCGGTCCAACTCGCCCAGCCCGGGGGCGACTTCGAGCGGTGCCTGCTCCCCCTCGCCCTGCCGCAGCGCGCCCAGCATCCGGCGCAGGCCGGCCAGGGTCTCCCGGCTGGTGGCCTCGATGGCGTTGAGCGCGTTGCGGGTCTCGGCGGGCTGGGTGTCCATGACCCGGCTGCCCATGCCCGCCTGGATCGCGATGATGCCGATGTTGTGGGCGACCATGTCGTGCAACTCGCGGGCGATCCGCAGCCGTTCGGCGGTGACGGCCTGCTCAGTGGCACGGCCGCGCAGGGCCTCGGCGTGGACGCGGCTCTGGCGGACGGTGTTGCCGATCAGCCAGGCGATCAGCACGGTCGCGGCGAGGCCGGCGAAGGCGAACGGGTTGACCGGGAACTCGTGGGTGCTGCCCCACAGATACAGGCCGCCGACCAGGGAGAGCGGCAACCCGGCGGCGCTCAGCGAGACCGGCCGGGAGCGGGTGGCCGCGCAGTAGCCGACCACCGCGTCGGCGATCAGGAACTGCACCGGCATGGTCTCCGGGGCCCCCTTCATGCCGAGCGAGAAGAGGGCGCCCCCGAGCGCGACGGCGAGCGCGGCCAGCGGCAGCCGGACCAGCAGCGTCGCGACCGAGGTGGTGACCACGGCGGTGACCAGCAGCGGCATGCTCTCGGGATTGCCCTGGTAGTCGAACAGGAGGCGCAGTTCGTCCCTCCGCGTGAAGAAGCGGAACACGACGATGGCCGTCCAGAACACGGCCACCCACACCCCCGCGGGCAGGCGCCTGAGCAGCGGCGGGCGGTGGTCGGTGATCATGACG
>NZ_JAFLNG010000205.1 GCF_017427025.1 Streptomyces sp. FH025 | reverse complement strand
CATGAGGGCGCAACTGCTCTGCGGTGCCTACCAGCAGGCATTACTGACGATCCGTCGGATCGCTGTGAGATCGACCATACCCCAGCGACATCACATATGATCCCGGTTCCAGGTAGGTTCACCCCCAAGTGGACCCAGCGCACGGCAACGCGGCAGACTTGGGCCACATCGGCAAGGAAGGAACCAATGCCGCCGCGACTCAACCCGACACTCCGTCAACGCCGCATCGGCACCGAGCTCCGGAAGATGCGCGAGGCCGCCGGACTGTCGATCGCCACCCTGAGCAGAGCCCTCGGCATCGACCGGACTCAGGTCAGCCAGATAGAGGCGGCCAAGGTCGGCGTGAGCCCCGAGCGGCTCCGGTCCTTCGCCGCGGCCTGCAAGTGCATGAACGAGCCCTTGATCGACGCCCTTGAGGCGATGGTCCAGGACCGTTCCAAGGGCTGGTGGACTGAGTACCGGGGCACCCTCCCGGAGGGCTTCCTCGAAGTCGCCGAGCTTGAGAAGAGCGCTGACAGCCTCATGCTGTGGGTCCTCACCCACATGCCCGGCCCCTGCCAGACGATCAGTTACGCATCGTCGACGTTCGGACGCCTGGTCCCTCCGCTCCCTCGACACGAGTTGGAGGCCCGGACCGCGTTCAGAATGCATCGCAAGACTGATCTGCGCCGCGATCAGAAGCCGATGACCTTCTTCATCTACGAATCCGTGCTGTGGACCCGCTTCGGGGGCACCGAGATCCTCCGGGAACAGCTCGTATCCTTGCTCGAAGACTCCGAGCACCCATGGATGACCATCCGAGTCGTACCGTTCGACATCGACACCTTCCCCGGGGCTGTCGAGAACCTCACCTATGCATTCGGCAAGGTGCCGGAACTCGACACCGTGGAGATCGAGTCCTCTCGCGGTCCCGTCTACATGGATGCCGTCAACGAACTCACCAGCTATCGGTCCATCTTCGCCCGCACTGAATCGATGGCGTTGAGCGAGAGCAAATCTCGTAGCCTGATCCGCAAGATCGCACAGAGCCTATGAAAGGCCGAACATGACCTACACCGAGTGGCAGAAGTCATCCTTCAGCGGTTCCGGTAATGACTGTGTGGAGGTCCGTAAGGCCGACAGTCTGGTCGAACTCCGTGAGTCCGACGAAGGACACACCATCCTCCGCACCACCCCCACTGCCCTCGCCGCCCTTCTCCACGGCATCAAGGCCGGCGAATTCGACCACCACGCCTGACAGCCGGGTAGCCGGGCCACGTTGCCGTGGCCCGGCTAACCGACCCCACTTCTACTGCGATGCCGGGAAGTTGGGTGGGCCGAACCGGACCGGATCGTGCCAGGGCTGCGTTCCGACAACCCAGGCCACATTCAAGTAGCCGCCCTTGTCCACCGCGAGAGCAGTGAGCAGGTTGGATTCCTGCTTCGCCATCGCCACGGATACCCGGGCACCGGGCTGGAAGACGGATGGGCCGAACCTAACCGGATCGTGCCAGGGCTGCGTCCCCACGACCCAGGCCACATTCAAGTAGCCGTCCTTGTCGACCGCGAGAGCGGTCAGCAGGTTGTCCGCCTGGTTCGCCATCGCCACCGGAGCACCGGACTGGAAGGCGGGTGGACCGAACCTAACCGGATCGTGCCACGGCTGCGTTCCCACGACCCAGGCCACATTCAAGTAACCGTCCTTGTCCACCGCGAGAGCGGTCAGCAGGTTGGATTCCTGCTTCGCCATCGCCACGGAAACCGGGGCACCGGGCTGGAAGACCGGTGGGCCGAACCTAACCGGATCGTGCCAGGGCTGCGTCCCCACGACCCAGGCCACATTCAAGTAGCCGTCCTTGTCGACCGCGAGAGCGGTCAGCAGGTTGTCCGCCTGGTTCGCCATCGCCACCGGAGCACCCGGCTGGAAAGCGGGTGGACCGAACCTAACCGGATCGTGCCACGGCTGCGTTCCCACGACCCAGGCCACATTCAAGTAACCATCCTTGTCCACCGCGAGAGCAGTGAGCAGGTTGGATTCCTGCTTCGCCATCGCCACGGAAACCGGGGCACCGGGCTGGAAGACCGGTGGACCGAACCTAACCGGATCGTGCCACGGCTGCGTCCCCACAACCCAGGCCACATTCAAGTAACCATCCTTGTCCACCGCGAGAGCAGTCAGCAGGTTGTCCGCCTGCTTCGCCATCGCCACCGGAGCACCCGGCTGGAAAGCGGGTGGACCGAACCTAACCGGATCGTGCCACGGCTGCGTCCCCACAACCCAGGCCACATTCAAGTAACCATCCTTGTCCACCGCGAGAGCAGTGAGCAGGTTGTCGGCCTGGTTCGCCATCGCGACCCCGACCCCCGCCGGGAACGGTGGCTTCGGCTGCTTCGGCGGCACAACCGGACCGCCGCCTGTACCGGGTGGGATGGCCTGCTGCCCGTCGATGTTGCCTGCGGCACGGTACCGGCACACCAGGATCCACCCTGTCCCGCCGTCCACGGGCACATCCTGTTTTATGCCGCAACCGATCGCAGTGGTGGCCGATGCCGGGGACATCCACACCATCTGCGAGTAGTGACCCCAGGCGTGGAAATTGGTACCGGGGGCCGCGCTGCCGTTGACCGCAGCATTTTTGTCGGCATCGAACTTGGACTGCTCGGATATCCAGCTGTAATTCACCGAGGGATCCAGCGCGATCATCGGACGCACCGGCCCGGTGGAGTTGAGGAGGTTCTCGCCCTCGTTGCCGTTGACGCTGCGATCGCTGTGGTGGAGCCCACCACCTGCACTGGAGGCAGGGTCGTCGGCCCAGGCCTGCGCATCACAGGCGAGCTTGGCGTCCCACGTCACTGGAACCATGGTGAGGCCGGGGTTGTACTTCAGGATGGCCTGTTGGCGCGCGCTGTTGTGTCCGCTGACGAGGGCCGCCTCATCGGCGGCACTGATCTGCGATCCCGTGCCGGGTGGGGCGTTGGACGAAGGGCAGGTGGCTCCGTCCGCGTCCGCGTGGACGACGGGCGCCGTGACCCCGCGCCCCTGCGCTAACGTGGCCGATGCCGGACCCATCATGAGCAGGCCGCAGACGACCACTGCCGTGGTGGCAAAGGATTTCAGTTTCATCGGATACCCCTCGAATCCGCGTGGAGATCTCCGTTCGCCGAGCGCGGGCAATCACGCTTCGGACGACGAGATCACCATCACCCGTTCGAGGTAAGACAGCTCATCCGACGAACGCCACGTTGATCCATCCGAGTGCAATATCCAGCAGAAATTGCGATCAGACCAGCACCGTGCTCGTCCGGCTCCCCCGGAGACACCTTCGAGTCGAGGGCCCGGGAGCCACGCCGGGCCACCCCCTTCAGAAGATCACCGGTCTTCCCCTACAGTGCGGCCGCAAGGGCGATCGAATCGACTGGTCGGGAGACAACTGGTGCAGGACGAGGACGAGCTCCTGGTCGAGGCCCTCCGCGCCATCGGCGGAAGCGGCGCGGCGTTCACGGCCAAGCTCCTGAAGAAGAACGTCCACGAGATCGATCTGAGCCTGCCGTTGGCGTTCGAGGACGCCGTGCTGCACATGTACCGCGTACTCGTCACCGTGGGCCACCAGGTCGATCGGCAGCCACTCCCGAAGCCCTCCGAAAGCCGGCACACGATCCGTGTGATGGCCGGCGGCCGCGGAGTCATCCCCTCGAATCCCGTCCTGGTCACCGCGACCCTCACGAGGACGGATCCGCAGTCCACCGCCGTCCTGCTACGAGCAGCCGCCAAGGAAGGCCTGATCAAGCAGCGCTCCGGAGAGAAGACCGCCGAGCGCATCGCCGCGCTGCTCGCGCAGTAGCAGCCCATCCGGGGATCCACCCCTCGTCCAGCCGGGCCGGAGCAGGAAGTCGACCCCGCCGACTTCCCACTCCGCGTGCCTCCCCACCAACATCAAGGAGTCAGCGGCAGAGGGCCGCGTCAGCGGCGTCCGCCACGTGCTGCTTGACCTCCAGGGAGGGGAGCATGGTCACCGCGATGTTCACGGCGCGGCCGTCCTCCGTCACGCCGCCGCGGGTGACGTAGCCGGGGACGCTTCCGCCGTGGCCCCAGGACAGGCCGCCGCAGGGGAGTGGGTGGCTCTCTATGCCCAGGCCGTAGCGGGCGCCGGGGCCCGCATGCCCGGCGGGGACGGTGGTCCGCATCTGGGCGAGCTGCGCCGGGGGCAGCAGCTCGCCGCCGATGAGGGCCGAGAAGAAGCGGTTCAGGTCGGTGTTGGTGGACACCATCGCCCCTGCCGCCCAGGCCCAGGACGGGTCCATCTCCGTGACGTCCTGCGGCGGGTCGCCGGGCTTCTCCGTCAGGTAGCCGTGCGGGTGGCGCTCGCGGATGGTCATGTCTCCCTGCGCCGGGAAGTAGGTGTGGCGCAGGCCGATCCGGTCGATGACGCGCTTGGTGATCTCCTCCCCCACGGGCCGTCCGGTGACCTTCTGGACGATCAGGCCGGCCACCACGTAGCCCGTGTTGCTGTACTTCCATCCCGTGCCGGGGGCGAAGTCGGGCTTGTGCGCGAGGGCGGCGTCGAGCAGCTCGCGCGGCTCGACGTACTGGGCGGGGCTGGAGATCTCAAGGAACTCCGTGTAGTCCGGCAGCCCGCTGGTGTGCTGGAGGATCTGGCGGACGGTGATGTTCCGCCCGTCGATGCCGTCACCGTGGACGAGGCCCGGCAGGTAGGTGTCGACGGAGGCGTCCAGGTCCACCTTCCCCTCCGCGACGAGCTGGAGGACGACGACCGCGACGAAGCTCTTGGTGTTGCTGCCGATCCTGATCTGCCCGTCGACGGGCACCTTCGCGCTTGTCGCCAAGTCCCCAACGCCGGCGGTGTAGTTGCGGGTGTGGCCGTCCCGGCCACGGACGGCCGCCAGTGCTCCGGGCAGAGCGTCATCGGCGACCAGGGCGTTCAGCCGCTGCTGGACGACATCCGTCTTCGCGGTTCCGGTTCCGGTTCCGGCTCCGGTTCCGGACGCGGCGACGGCAGGCGGGGCGAGAGTTCCCGCCGCCACGGCTACGGCGATGGCCACCGCTCCGCGACGGATGGAGCGGAACCGGTACGGGGCTGGTGAGTTCACGAGACTTCTCCTCAAGCGGGGCTTGCCGGTTCGCTCCAGCACACCACGCGACCGGGCGAGCGGCCGTCGCCACCGAGAAGGACCGCGCTCCGGGACCGTCCTCCTGACGATGTATCGGCGAGCGACCCCAGGGGAGTACACGGAGGTTCGGATCTCCAGCCTGAAAACTGAAACGGCCCGCCGGATGAACCGACGAACCGTCACGAACGATCGAGGTCAACACCCGTCACTTGGCGGAAGGCCGCGATCGGCGAGTGAGCACGGTGTGCCCGATGAGAGCGAGGATGGCAGCCGCCGCGAGGACTCGGATGACAGTCCATGTCGCCGTGGCAACCGCCCCTTGCAGCGGAGCATCGACATCGAGGCGCTGCGACGTGTCGACGATGGCCACCAGTGGAACCACCGCCCGGAAGGGCAGGCCGCGAAGCCCGTGGTTCCGTGCCAGGTTCCCGACCAGTCCGAGAAGCGAGCCGAGCAGGAGGGCGAAGATGCACCACACCAGCGCCTTCGACGAGAAGCCGAACCAGTCGATCTGCGTCGTTCCCCCGGTGGGGTCGCTCAGGTCCACCTTCCGAAACTCTCCCTGGCACAGTTTCGTCAGGTAGTAGGCGATCACGGCCACGACCAGGGACGCAAAGGCCAGAACGACGGACTCCACCCTGGATTTTCGCGCTGAACCGACACCGAAAGCCAACGCGGCCCAGGCCCATCCGGCGGACAGGACGAGACCCGCTGCCTGACCCGCCGAGCCGCCGGCCGCCGAAAGAAGGGGGCCGAGAATTCCGAGTACCGCACCTGCCGCCAAAGCGGCCACAGTCGCCACGGCACGGGATCGCGAAGAGAGCACGATGTCCAAAAAGTCCTTTCGATCACCGGGCACTTCTACGATGGCTGTCGCCGCGGGTCCGTGGCCGAGTGGACCGACTGGTTCAGCAGGTGCGTCACGCGAGGGGCCGCCGAGGTTAAGCACGGAAAAGTCGAGATCCCGGTCACTTCGCCGGAAATCCGCGGAGTGACCGGGACCGGGACCGGCGACGAATCCTAGAATCCGTCAGTCAACGGACCAGTACGTGTTGCACGTGTACGCCCAGCCGGCGACGGCGTAGGCGTTCGCCCAGTTACCGGCACTCGCGTGCACCTTGTCGTTGGAGTTGGCCAGGATCGCTGTCGCCCCGTGCCCCTTCGAGTTGTGGAGGTAGTTGGAGTAGCAGCCCTTGAGACCGCTACCGTCGGCCACAGTACCGTAACTCCACGTCCCGCCACCAACGTTGACGACGTTGCTCAGGTTCGCCGAGCCGGCTTGCTGCACCGGAACGGCCTGCGGCGCCGAGCCGGCCTGCGCGATCTGGGTCACCGTGTCGCCCTGGATCAGGAGGGTGACCATCCCCCATTCCTTCGGGTGCCCCAAAAACGCGGGCGGCTGGGAGGTTGCCGAACTGACCGACGGCGACTCGGCGACCGCCGCACTTGCCGACGGGGCGAAAGCTCCGGCAGCCATGGCCGTACCCATGGCGACGAGAGCGAAAGACCGACCAAGGATCTTCACGACTGACATATCCCCTTCCGATTTTGCCAGTAGGTGAATGTGCCTTTGCGCTTGCCTTGCTCACACCAGCAAAACACGCACCCGGCGATCTGCACCCGCAAGGTGCGCACTGTGATGCACATCACATCGGAGTCGGGATGCATCGGGCATCTGCGGGCGAACCGCCCCGGCAATTCAGGGCGGGGGTATTTTCTTTCCCTTGCCCGGCCGCCCGTCGGACTGCCATCGCCCGAAATCCGCACATTCGGACACGACCCAATTCCCTTTACCGAGGGGGCGCTTTCCCCTTGACGGACAGGGCTCTGGATGAGCCTCCATCCTTTCGGCGCGGTCTCGCGATTCCTGATCCCGGCGCTCTCCTCCCCCACGCCGTGCCATGCTGAGCCCCATGAAGATCGCTGCGGCCCAACTGGCCTGCGTACTCGGCGACATACCGGCCAACGTCCGCCGACTCACCGCCCTCGCCGAACAGGCCCGCTCACAGGGCGCCGATCTGGTCGTCTTCCCCGAACTGGCCCTCACCGGCTATGAACTCGACGCCCTGGCCGCCGACCCCGCCCTCTGGGTCCGCCCCGACGACCCCCGGCTCGACGCCCTGCGCGCCGTCGGAATCGCCACCGTCCTCAACTGCGCCGTCACCACCGACGGGCCCCTCCCCGCCATCGGCACCCTGGTCCACGCCCGCGACGGCCGACTGCTCACCACCTACCGGAAGCAGCACCTCTACGAGAACGAGCAGGGCGTCTTCACCCCCGGCGACCGCGACGGCCGCCTCGAACTCGGCGGCCTCCGCTTCGCGTTGGCCACCTGCTACGACAACCACTTCCCGGAGCTCACCGCCCGCGGCGCCGCCGACGGCTGCCAGGTCCACCTGGCCAGCTCCCTCTACGGAACCGGCAACGGCATCCACGAACGGGCGACGGTCTACCCCGCCATCGCCAAGGACGCGAACCTGCACGTCGTCCTCGCCAACCACGTCGGCCCGGCCGGCCCCTGGACCGGCTGCGGCCGCTCCGCGATCTGGGCCCCCGGCGGCACCCTCCTCACCGAGGCCGACGACCGCACCACCACCGTCACCATCGCCGACATCCCCTAGCCGGCCCGCGGAGCAGGAAGTCGGTCGGGCCGACTTCCTGTGCGGGGCGGGCACCCTCAGTCGCCGGAGCCCGAGCGGATCGGCTCGCCCGTGCGGTGGAGGTGGCCGAGGATCTCGCGGTAGGAGCGGAGCAGGCCCGTCTCGTAGTACGGGATGCCCTTCTCCGCGCAGAACTCCCGGGTGATCCGGGCGGCCCGGCCGAGTGCGGGGGTCGGCAGGTTGGGGAAGAGGTGGTGCTCCACCTGGTAGTTGAGGCCGCCCATCACCGAGTCGATGAGCGGGCCGCCGCGGACGTTGCGCGAGGTGAGCACCTGGCGGCGCAGGAAGTCGAGCTTCATGTCCGGCGTCACCATCAGCATGCCCTTGTGGTTCGGGGCGAAGACGCAGCCCAGGTAGACGCCGAGCAGCGCCTGGTGCACGGCGAGGAAGGCGACCGCCTTGCCCGCCGGGAGCGCGGCGAAGACGAGGCCGAAGTACCCGGCGAAGTGCGCGACCAGCAGGGCGCCCTCCAGCAGCGGGCGCTTCATCGTGGGGCTGCGCAGGGCCCGGAAGCTGTTGAAGCTGAGGTTGAGGCCCTCCAGCAGGAGCAGCGGGAAGAACAGGTAGGCCTGCCGGCGGCCGATGAACCGGGCCAGGCCGCTCGCCTGGCGGGCCTGCCGCTGGGACCACACGACGAGGTCGGGGGCGACGTCCGGGTCCCGCTCCTCGTGGTTGGGGTTGGCGTGGTGGCGGGTGTGCTTGTTCATCCACCAGCCGTAGCTCATGCCCATCAGCAGGTTGGCGGCGATCCGGCCGCCGATCTCGCTCGGCAGCCGCCGGTCGAAGACCTGGCGGTGCGCCAGGTCGTGCGAGAGAAGGCCGAGTTGGGCGAAGACGACGGACATCGCGGCCGCCAGGCCGAGCTGCCACCAGGTGTCGCCCAGCGCGAACAGGGCGTACCAGCCGCCGAGGAACGCGGCGAGCACCAGGCCCGCGCGGACGGTGTAGTAGCCGGGGCGCCGGTCGAGCAGGCCCTCGGCGGCGATCCGGCGGCTCAACTGGGCGAAGTCGCTGCCGCCGCCCCGGCACTGCGGGGCGGGGGTCTCGATCGTCGTCACGGGCTGTGTGGGCATGCCCCGAGTCTGGTTCGGTACGCCACCCGGGAGAACGGGGAAAGCACCCGTCCCGTACGGGTGTTAACCCCCGTACTCAGCCGTCGGCGGACGGCCGGAACAGCTCGTTCAGGTGGTGGTCGAGGATCGCCAGCGCCGCCTCACCGTCCCGCTGGCCGCCCAGCACGCTCTGGCCCAGGCCGTTGACCATGGCCAGCAGCCCGGCCGCCGCCATCTCGACGTCCCGCTCCGGCGCGATCTCCCCGGCCTCCTGCGCCGCACGCAGCTGCCGTACCACGAAGCCCTCCAGGAGGTCCGGCTGCCGCACCCCGTGCTTCCCGATCGCCTCGGCGTCGGTGAGCACCAGCGTGTAGTACGCGGTGTACGTGCGGGTGATCCGGCGGCTCTCGGCGTCGGTCGGCAGGATGCAGGACAGGATCGCGGTGACCACCTCGCGGGGGGCGCGCGCCTCGCCGATCCACCGTTCCATCCGGGCCTGGAGCTGGGCGCCGAGCCGGGCGAAGGCGTCCAGCAGCAGGCCCTCCTTGGTCGTGAAGTAGTACTGCACCAGGCGCAGCGAGACGCCCGCCTCGGTCGCGACCGCCCGCATGCTGGCCGATTGCAGGCCCTCGGTGTCGGCGATGCGCAGCAGGGCCTCGGCGATCTGCCGCCGGCGCTCCTCGTGGTCGACCTTTCCGGACTGTCCGGCCTTCCCGGCGTTTCCGGTCATGACGTGGCCTCCATGGTTCGTCCTCCCACTCTTGGTACACCCGTATCATGCATGTGATACACATGTACCATGCGAATCAGCGAGTTCAGGAACGGCAAGGCCGAGGACCGCTACCGCGCCGCCTACGAGCGCGCGCTGACCCAACTCCTGCCCGGGCAGCGGACATCGATCGACGTCCCCACCGGCTACGGCACCACCCGCGTCTACCGCACCGGCCCCGGCGCCGGCCCCCACACCGGACTGCCGATCGTGCTGCTCCCCGGCTCCGGCGGCAACGCCCTGATGTGGCACGGCTACCTCGACGAACTCTCCCGACGGCACCCCGTCATCGCCGTGGACACCGTCGGCGAACCCGGCGCCAGTGTGCAGACCGCCCCGATCGAGGACGGGCACGACGCCGCCGACTGGCTGGAGGAACTCCTCACCGCCCTCGACGTCCCGGCCGCCCACCTCGTCGGCTGCTCCTACGGCGGCTGGATCGCCCTCCACCACCAGATCCGCCACCCCGGACGGGCCTCCGGCCTCACCCTGGTCGACCCGGCCGGCCTCGCCGACGTGGGCCGGCGCTTCTACACGTGGCTCATCCTCGGCGGCCTCGCCGCCCTGGCCCCGCGTGCACTCCGCCCCCGGCTGGCGCGGGCGATCGGCAACAGCGCCATCCTGGACACCGAGTTGATGGCCCTGATGCGCGCCTCGACGGGCTTCCGCCGCCGCCTGCCCCTGGCCACCACCCTCACCGACGACGAACTGCGCCGCCTCAGCGCCCCCGCCCTCTTCCTCCTCGGCGAGCGCAGCACCCTGCACGACTCCCGCACCGTCGCCGAACGCCTGCGCCGCCTCGCCCCCGCCGCACTCGTCGAGCTCGTCCCCGACGCCGGCCACGCCCTGCCCACCGACGACCCGGCGGCCGTCACCAAGGGGATCCTCACCATGGCGGCACGGCAAGGAAGTTGAACGCTACCCCTGCTGCGGCGGGCGGCGGCGCATGGCGAGCAGCAGCAGGACGACCGCCGAGATCACCGCGGACGTCCGCAGCACGCCCGGGGCCATCGACCAGCTGAACTGGCCCAGCGGGGAGCCGGACTGCACTCCGGCGGCGCCACCGGCCTCCTTGGCGCGCTGCATCGCGAACAGGGTGCTCGCGCTCATCGTGGCCAGTGGAATCCCGAGGATCACGAACTTGCGCATCAGGTCGGAGAGTTGACGGGACAGGTAACCGAGGCCCCAGCCCGCCAGCATGGCCGGGAAGAAGCCGGTCACGGCGCCGCCGACCAGCAGGCCGCAGGAAAGCAGGATCAGCGGGGACGGCTTGCGGGCACCCTTGCCCGAGCCCTTGCCCTGGCCGGCGGCGGGCGCGGCCTTGGCGCGCGCCTTCCGCTGCCGCTTCGAGCCCGTCGCGGGAGGAGCGGCCGGGGGCGCGGCCTCCTCCGCCGCGCGCTGCTCGGGGATCGGCTTCGGCGCGGGCTGCGGCGTGTCGGAGAAGTCGAGCATCGTCATGGTCCACGGGCCCGAGCTCTGCACCGTCGGCGGCGGGATCACGGCCGAGTGGCCCTCGGGCCCGGTGACGCCCGGCAGGTCCAGCGAGACCGGCTGGAGGCCGCCCGCGGCCGGCGCCGACGGGGCGGACGGGGCGCCGTAGACGCTGTCCTCCGCCGGAACGGCGCTCGACGCGCTCTCAGCCGAAGCTCCGGAAGACCCGGAAGACCCGGAAGACCCGGACGCCCAGGAAGCGTCGGAAGGCCCGGAAGCATCGGAAGCCCCCGACGCC
>NZ_JAFLNG010000204.1 GCF_017427025.1 Streptomyces sp. FH025 | reverse complement strand
GGTTAAGTTTCTCTGACGACCGACCGTTCTCCAGACGACACAGCTGAGGTGCCACCGTGGTATTCCAGATGCCGGAACGCTCAGGGCCGGGTTTCCGGCGCAGGGTAGGCCCGCCCTCCCGGCGGGCGCGGGTGGCCCTGCTGACCCTGGGCGTACTCGCGGTGCTGTTCCTGTTGTTCGTCATGTTCGCCGGGTTCTGGACGGACTGGCTGTGGTTCAGGTCGGTCCACTACTCCTCGGTGTTCACCACTCAGCTGTGGACGAAGATCGGGCTGTTCGCGGTGTTCGGCCTGCTGATGGCGGTGATCGTCGGCTTCAACATCTGGCTGGCGCACCGGCTTCGGCCGCCGCTGTCGGCGATGTCGGTCGAGCAGCAGAGCCTGGACCGCTACCGGTCGGGTCTGGCGCCGTTCAAGCGCTGGGCGCTGATCGGCGTCTCGCTGGTGATCGGCCTGGTGGCGGGTGCCGCGGCGTCCGGTCAGTGGCGGACCTGGCTGATGTGGACGAACTCGACGTCCTTCGGTGAGAAGGACTCCCAGTTCGGCATGGACGTCTCGTTCTACGCCTTCGACCTGCCGTTCTACGAGTTCGTGCTGGGCTTCGCGTTCAGCGCGGTGATCGTCTCGCTGCTGACCTCGGCGCTGGTGCACTACCTGTACGGGGGGCTGCGGCTGCAGGGCCCGGGCCGGCGGGCGAGTGCGGGCGCGCAGGGGCACCTGGCGGTGCTGCTGGGTGTGTTCGTGCTGCTGAAGGCGGTGGCGTACTGGCTGGACCGGTACGCGCTGGCGGTGAAGACCGGCGGGTACAAGGGGGTGTCGGGCTGGACCGGCCTGCGCTACGTGGACGCCAACGCGTTCCTGCCGGCCAAGACGATCCTGTTCTTCGTCGCGATCATCTGCGCGGTGCTGTTCTTCCTGACCCCGATCCGCCGCACCTGGGCGCCGGCCCTGATCGGACTGGGTCTGATGGTGCTGTCGGCGGTGCTGATCGGCGGGCTGTACCCGGCGATCGTGCAGCAGTTCCAGGTCAAGCCGAACGAGCAGGCCAAGGAGACGCCGTACATCCAGAAGAACATCGACGCGACGCGGCAGGCGTACGGGATCGCGGACGCGCAGACCACCCCGTACAGCCCGCAGGGTTCGACGAACACCGACGCGCTGAAGCCGGACGCGCAGACCGTCGCGGACATCCGGCTGCTGGACCCGAACATCGTCTCGCCGGCGTTCCAGTCGCTGGAGCAGCAGCGCAACTACTACGCCTTCCCGAACACGCTGGACGTGGACCGCTACGGCACCGGTTCGGGCAAGCAGGACACCGTGATCGGCCTGCGTGAGCTGGACCTCAACGGGGTGCAGCGCAACTGGATCAACGACCACTTCAAGTACACCCACGGCTACGGCGCGGTCGTCGCCAAGGGCAACCAGGTCGACGACAAGGGCCAGCCGGTGTTCACGGAGTCGGGCCTGCCGGCCACCGGGGCGCTGGGCGACTACGAGCAGCGGATCTACTACGGCGAGAAGACGACGACGTACTCGATCGTCGGCGGCTCGAACAAGGAGATCGACTACACCGACACCAAGTCCGGCCAGAACGTGGAGTACACGTACACGGGTGACAGCGGGGTGTCGCTGGACAACCCGATCACCCGGGCCGCGTACGCGGTGCGCTTCACCGAGCCGCAGATCCTGTACGCGGGGGCGATCACCGACGGCGCCAAGGTGATCTACAACCGGACGCCGAAGGAGCGGGTGGAGAAGGTCGCGCCGTGGCTGTCGATCGACGCCGACCCGTACCCGGTGGTGCAGGACGGCCGGGTCGTGTGGGTGGTGGACGGCTACACCACCTCGGACGGCTACCCGTTCTCCTCGAAGACGACGCTGGGCACCGCGACGAAGGACTCGCTGACCAACCAGCGCGGTGAGCTGCTGGCCGTCGCCAACCAGGTCAACTACATCCGCAACTCGGTCAAGGCCACGGTGGACGCCTACACCGGCGAGGTGAAGCTCTACCAGTGGGACGAGAACGACCCGGTGCTGAAGACCTGGATGAAGGCCTTCCCGGGCACCGTCGAGCCGAAGGCGGACATCCCGCAGTCGCTGCTGCCGCACCTGCGCTACCCGCAGGACATGTTCAAGGTGCAGCGCGACCTGCTCGGCCAGTACCACGTGACCGACGCCAACTCCTTCTTCAACGGCAGTGACATCTGGCAGGTCCCGGTGGACCCGACCAGCGACACCAAGCAGGTCCAGCCGCCGTACTACGTGACGGTGCGGATGCCGGACGCCGCGTCCGCGAGCTTCTCGCTGACCAGCACCTTCGTGCCCAACCAGCGGCCGAACCTGGCGGCGTTCATGGCCGTGGACTCGGATCCGGGGCCGGACTACGGGAAGATCCGCATCCTGAAGATGACGGGTGAGGGCGGTGCTCCCGGCCCGGGCCTGGTGCAGTCGAAGTTCAACTCCCGTCAGGAGGTGGCCACGCAGATCACGCTGCTGAAGAGCGGCGGCGACTCGGAGCTGGAGTACGGCAACCTGCTGACCCTTCCGGTCGGCGGCGGTCTGCTGAACGTCGAGCCGGTGTACGTGCGCGGGCGCGGCGCCAAGTACCCGACGATGCAGAAGGTGCTGGCGGTCTACGGGGACGACAACGTGGCGTTCGAGAACACCCTGGAGGACGCGCTGAAGAAGGTGTTCTCCGGGGCGCCGCCCGCGGTCACCCCGACCGCGCCGTCCACGCCGGGCACCGGGGGCACGACGCCGACCTCCCCGGCGACGCCCGCGCCCACCGGGCAGGCCACCGCGGGGCCGGGCGGGACGACCTCGCCGCAGCTGCAGAAGGCGATCTCGGACGCGGTGAAGGCGTACGACGACAGTCAGGCCGCGATCAAGGCCGGCGACTGGGTGGCCTACGGCAACGCCCAGAAGGCGCTCGGCGAGGCGCTGAAGGCGGTGGCGGCGGCCGGCGGCGGCAGCGCCCCGGCGGTCCCGACGGGCACTCCGACCCCGCCCGCCGCGGGTTCCGGCTCACCGAGCCCGAACCCGTAGCCACTGAGCTGCGGTAACCGTTTTCGGTTCCACCCCGCGTCCGTGCTACGGTATGACCACCGACGCGGGGTGGAGCAGCTCGGTAGCTCGCTGGGCTCATAACCCAGAGGTCGCAGGTTCAAATCCTGTCCCCGCTACTCAAGGCAGAGGCCCGGAGGATTCATCCTCCGGGCCTCTGGCGTTTCCCGGGCCGCGCCGGCTCCTGCCGACGGAGTCGGTTCGGGGCGCCGGAGGATCATCGTCCGGGGTCCTCTCGTTTCCGTGCTATGGTTTAACCACCGACGCGGGGTGGAGCAGCTCGGTAGCTCGCTGGGCTCATAACCCAGAGGTCGCAGGTTCAAATCCTGTCCCCGCTACTCAAGGCAGAGGCCCGGAGGATTCGTCCTCCGGGCCTCTGGCGTTTCTCGGGCCCGTTCTCGCCCGGAAGCGGGGGGAACCGCTCCGGTACTATCGACCGTCGCCAAGGGAGACGGCAGCGGGGTTTGTGGGGTGGGAGTGTCGGGAAATCGACAAAGCGCCGAAGCAATTTCGTCGGCTTCGGGTCGGCCCCGCCGGATTTCGGGCGAGGCAGGTGCACGCGGGTAGCGGGTGATGCGACGATGGGACACGTGGGGGACGGTGCACGGCCGCTGACCGGCCGTCGGGTCCGGCGCCTTCCCCGGGAGTCCCCCCGACCGCGGGCCGGGGCACGATGCCGCGACACTCTGGGGGAGCGGGAGTCGGCATGAGGCTGATCGGCAAGTCAGGCGCCAAGTCCGCGGCGGCCGCCGAGGCGGACACCGACGCCTGGGCGGAGAGCACCGAGAGCCCCGACAGCCGCCCCGGAGCCCTCCCCTCCCAGCGCACCGGCGGACTGTCCGAGCGCCCCCAGGTCGGGGGCTCGGGCCCGGACAGCCTCGTCCACGTGTCGACCCGTCAGTTCTCCGCCGCCGTCGGCCCGTACGGGAGCGGGCCCGACGGGCAGTCGCCCTCCGGTGCCGCGCTGGACCCGGCGGGCCTGGACCCGACCAGCTTCGAGACCGCGCTGGCCGCCCGGGAGTCCGCCGCCCTGGAGGCCCGGCACCGGCAGGCCGCCGACGGCGGCGACCCGGACGCCGCCTGCCGGCTCGGCACCCTGCTGCTGCGCCGCGGCGAACTGGAGGAGGGCGAGCCCTACCTGCGCGCCGCCGCGGCCGCCGGGGTGCGCGCGGCCGCCAACAACCTGGGCGTGCTGCTGCACCAGCAGGGCCACCGCGCCGAGGCCGGCCAGTGGTGGCGCCAGGCGGCGGTGGCGGGCAGCGCCCCGGCCGCGCACGCGCTCGGGCTGCAACTGCGCGACCAGGGTGAGGAGGAGGCCGCCGAGTACTGGCTGCACTACGCCGCCGACCACGGCCACCCGCTCGGCGCCTACGCGCTGGGCGACCTGATGGAGCACCGGCGCGACGTACGGGCCGAGCGCTGGTTCAAGGTCTCCGCCGACGCCGGGCACCGAGAGGCCGCCTACCGGCTGGCCCGGATGCGCGAGGCCGCCGGGGACAAGGAGACCGCCGAGGCCTGGTACCGCACCGCCGCCGCCCGCAGCCACGCCCGCGCCGCGCTGCGCCTGGGCGTGCTGCTGGAGGAGCGAGCGGGCGCCGACCGGTCGCTGCTGGACGAGGCCGCCCGCTGGTACCGGCAGTCCGCGCAGAACGGCGAGCCGCGCGCGGCCTGCGCGCTCGGCTTCCTGCTGCGCGACTCCGGGGACGTCGCCGCCGCCGCCGAGTGGTGGCAGGAGGCCGCCGAGGCCGGGGACGGCAACGCCGCCAACGCGCTCGGGGCCCTGCACGCGAGCCGCGGCGAGGCCAAGGAGGCCGAGTACTGGTACCGCACCGCCCTCGACGCGGGCGACCAGAACGGCGCCTTCAACCTCGGGCTGCTGTGCGCCGGCACCGGCCGCGAGCAGCAGGCCGAGCAGTGGTACCGCCGGGCCGCGTACGCCGGGCACCGGGAGGCCTGCAACGCGCTGGCCGTCGTGCTGCTGCAGCGCGGCGACGAGTCCGGTGCCCAGCCGTGGTTCTCCAAGGCCGCCGAGGCCGGCAGTGTGGACGGCGCCTTCAACCTCGGCGTGCTGCACGCCGGGCGCGGCGAGCACCGGCAGGCCCAGGAGTGGTACGCGCGGGCCGCCGCCGAGGGCCACGGCGAGGCGGCGCTGCAACTGGCCGTCGCCCAGGAGCGGCGCGGCAACCTGGCCGGGGCGCTGGAGCGTTACCGACAGGCGGCGGCCGGCGGCTCGGCGGAGGGCGCGTTCCGGCTGGCGTCGGTGCTGGACCGGCGCGGGGACGCGGACGCCGAGGCCGAGCACTGGTACGCGGTGGCGGCCGACGCCGGGCACCGGCGGGCGCAGGTGCGGATGGGCGTGCGGGCGGCCGAGCGCGGGGCGCTGGAGATCGCCGAGAGCTGGTACCGGCGTGCCGCCGAGGCGGGCAGCCGCAGTGCCGCGTTCAACCTGGGGCTGCTGCTGGCCCGTCAGGACAGCGAGGCGGAGGCGATGCTCTGGTACACCCGGGCCGCCGACGCCGGGCACGGGCGCGCCGCGCTGCGTCTGGCGCTGCTGGCGTTGCGCCGGGGCGAGCCGGTGCAGGCGGAGAACTGGTGCCGGAGGGCGATCGACTACGGGCCGGCCGAGGTGGCCGAGCGGGCCGGGCGGCTGCTGGGCGCGCTGAACGCCGAGCTGAGCGCCTGACTGATCTGGGTCAGGGACGGCAGTCGGGGCACAGGCCGCGGTAGGTGACCTCGGCGGCGGTGACGACGAAGCCGAAGCGTTCGGCGGCGGGGAGGGCGGCGAGCGGGTCGCCGTACGGGTGGACGTCGCGGATCGCGCCGCAGCCGGAGCAGACCAGGTGCTGGTGGGCGCGGTGGGCGTTGGGGTCGTAGCGCCTGGCGCGGCCGTCGGTGGCGACCTCCAGGACCTCGCCGAGGGCGACGAGTTCGCCGAGCGTGTTGTAGACGGTGGCGCGGCTGATCTCGGGCAGCCGGTCCGCGGCCCGGGCGTGCACCTCGTCGGCGGTGAGGTGGACGTGCTCGCCGTCGAGGACCTCGGCGACGACCCGGCGCTGCGAGGTCAGCCGCCAGCCCCTTCCGCGCAGTCTCTCCAGCAGATCGGTCATGCATCCAGAGTAGGTCAGGCTCCGAGTTTGGTGCCAGTGTTGACTTGGACAAAGTCCAAGTTAGGATCGTGTCATCACGACCGGATCCCTCGGAGGCACCCTTATGAGCACCCAGGACGAGCTGCGCCCGACCCTCACCACGGAGGCGGGTGCCCCCGTCGCCGACAACCAGAACACCGAGGCCGCCGGCGTCGGCGGTCCGGCCCTGATCCAGGACCAGCTGCTGTTCGAGAAGCTCGCGCACTTCAACCGCGAGCGGATCCCGGAGCGCGTGGTGCACGCCCGCGGTGCCGGCGCGTACGGCACCTTCACGGTGACCGCCGACGTGACGCCCTGGACCCGGGCGGCCTTCCTCTCCGAGGTCGGCAAGGAGACCGAGGTCTTCCTGCGCTTCTCGACCGTGGCGGGCAACCTCGGCGCGGCCGACGCGGTGCGCGACCCGCGCGGCTTCGCGCTGAAGTTCTACACCGAGGAGGGCAACTACGACCTCGTCGGCAACAACACCCCGGTGTTCTTCATCAAGGACGCCATCAAGTTCCCCGACTTCATCCACACCCAGAAGCGGGACCCGTACACCGGCTCGCAGGAGGCCGACAACGTCTGGGACTTCTGGGGCCTGTCGCCCGAGGCGACCCACCAGGTGACCTGGCTGTTCGGCGACCGCGGCATCCCGGCCAGCTACCGCCACATGAACGGCTACGGCTCGCACACCTTCCAGTGGCAGAACGAGGCCGGCGAGCACTTCTGGGTCAAGTACCACTTCAAGACCGACCAGGGCATCCGCACCCTCACCCAGGCCGAGGCCAACACGCTGGCCGGCGAGGACCCGGACAGCCACCAGCGCGACCTGCGCGAGTCGATCGAGCGCGGCGAGTACCCGAGCTGGACGGTGCAGGTCCAGATCATGCCGGCGGCCGACGCGGCGAACTACCGCTTCAACCCCTTCGACCTCACCAAGGTCTGGCCGCACGCCGACTACCCGCCGATCGAGATCGGCCGGCTGGAGCTCAACCGCAACCCGGAGAACGTCTTCGCCGAGGTCGAGCAGTCGGTCTTCTCCCCGGCGCACTTCGTGCCCGGCATCGGCCCGTCCCCGGACAAGATGCTCCAGGGGCGCCTGTTCGCCTACGCGGACGCCCACCGCTACCGGGTCGGCATCAACGCCGACCACCTGCCGGTGAACCGCCCGCACGCCACCGAGGCCCGCACCTACGGCCGCGACGGCCACCTCTACGACGGCCGCCACGGCCGCCAGAAGAACTACGAGCCGAACAGCTTCGGCGGCCCGGTGCAGACCGGCCGTCCGCTGTGGGCCGCCACCGCCGTCGACGGCCTCACCGGCACCCACGTGGCGCCCTCGCACGCCGAGGACGACGACTTCGTGCAGGCGGGCGACCTGTACCGGCTGTTCTCCGAGGACGAGAAGCAGCGGCTGATCGCCAACCTGGCCGGCTTCATCGCCAAGGTCTCCGCCGACCGCGAGGACATCGTGGAGCGGGCGATCGACAACTTCCGCAAGGCCGACGCCGACTACGGGCAGCGGCTGGAGGCGGCGGTCCGGGAGCTGCGCAAGCAGTAGCGGCGACCGGATCGGGCAAGCGGCGGGCCCGGTGACCAGCTCCCACTGGTCACCGGGCCCGCAACCACGTCAGGCGCGTTTGGCGCGTTCGGCCCGCTCAGACGGACAGGCGCCGCAGCGCCTCCTCGTGCAGCAGGCCGTTGGAGGCGACGGCGTCCGCGCCGCCCGGGCCGGGGACGCCGTCCAGGCCGGTGAAGCGGCCGCCGGCCTCCTGGACGATGACGCAGGGCGCCGCCATGTCCCACAGCGACAGCTCGGGCTCGGCGGCGATGTCCACCGCGCCCTCGGCGACCATCATGTACGACCAGAAGTCGCCGTAGGCACGGGTGCGCCAGCAGGCGCGGGTGAGGTCCAGGAACGGGTCGAGGCGGCCGCGCTCCTCCCAGCCGGTCAGCGAGGAGTACGAGAAGGACGCGTCCTCGATCCGGGAGACGCCGGAGACGCCGATCCGGGAGGCCTTGGCGAGGCTGCGGCCAGCGAACGCGCCCAGGCCCTCGGCGGCCCACCAGCGGCGCTGCAGCGCGGGGGCGGAGACGATGCCCACCACCGGGCGCGTGACGCCGTCCGGGCCCTCCTCCAGCAGGGCGACCAGGGTGGCCCAGACGGGGACGCCGCGGATGTAGTTCTTGGTGCCGTCGATCGGGTCGATCACCCAGCGCCGCGGGCCCGAGCCCTGCAGGCCGAACTCCTCGCCGAGGACGGCGTCGCGCGGGCGGGCGCGCTGGAGCACGCTGCGCACGAGCTCCTCGGCGGCCTTGTCGGCGTCGCTGACGGGGGTGAGGTCCGGCTTGGTCTCGACGGTCAGGTCGAGGGCGCGGAAGCGCTCCAGGGTGACCGAGTCGGCCGAGTCGGCGAGGACATGGGCGAGGCGGAGATCGTCGTGGTAGTCGGCCATGCCGAAACCCTAGCTCAGTGCGCCGGATCCCCTCAGTGGGCGGAGCCGCTGAGCTGCAGGCCGATGACGCCGGCGATCACCAGGGAGATGGAGACCAGCTTGAGCACCGAGGTGGTCTCGCCCAGGAAGGCCATGCCGTAGACCGCGGTGCCGGCCGCGCCGATGCCGGTCCACACCGCGTAGGCGGGGCCGACCGGCAGGCTCTTCAGCGAGAGGGTGAGCAGCCCGAAGCTGCCGAGGGCGAACACGCAGAAGCTGATGGTGGGCCAGAGCCTGGTGAAGCCCTCGCTGAGCTTGAGGTTGATCGCGAAGCCGGTCTCCAGCAGGCCTGCCAGGACCACCAGGGCCCATGCCATCGCGTGCCCTCCCTGTCGCTCGACGGACGGACCGCGCCCGGCCCGACCTTCCTATGATCGCCAGGCCGGCGCGCTCCGACACCTCGAACGGGCCGCGAGCTGTGCGGGGTCAGTCGCCCTCGCGGGCCTCCTTGCTGGCCAGCAGCCGGCGCAGCGAGTACAGCCGGGCGGCCTCGGCGTGCCCGTCGGCGACCCAGGCGTCCAGGGCGCAGTCCGGCTCGTCGTGGCTGCAGGCGCGCGGGCAGTCGACGGTGCCCGGCTCCAGGTCGGGGAAGGCGTGGATGACCCGGGACGGGTCGATGTGCGAGAGGCCGAAGGAGCGGAAGCCGGGGGTGTCGATCACCCAGCCGGGGTTCAGCGCCTTCTTCGAGCCGGGCTTGGCGCCGGGCGGCGGGGGCAGCCGCAGCGCCAGGGCGGAGACGGTGGTGTGCCGGCCGCGCCCGGTGACGGCGTTGACGCGGCCGGTCTGCCGCTGGCGGTCCGGGACGAGCGCGTTGACCAGGGTGGTCTTGCCGACGCCGGAGTGGCCGATGAACACCGTGGACAGGCCGCGCAGGTGCTCGCGGACGGCCTCGGCGCCGGCGGTCTCCAGTTCGTCCCTCCGGGTGACGACGTAGTCGATGCCCAGCGGCGCGTAGGACTCCAGCAGCGGGGCGGCCGGGGCCAGGTCGGACTTGGTGAGCACCAGCAGCGGTTCCATGCCCGCGTCGTAGGCGGCGACCAGGCAGCGGTCGATCAGCCGGGGGCGCGGCTCCGGGTCGGCCAGCGCGGTGACGATGGCCATCTGCTCGGCGTTGGCGACGACGATCCGCTCGTACGGGTCGTCGTCGTCCGCGGTGCGCCGCAGCACCGAGCTGCGCTCCTCGACCCGGACGATCCGGGCGAGGGTGTCGGCGTCCCCGGAGAGGTCGCCGACCAGGCTGACGGTGTCGCCGACGACCACGCCCTTGCGGCCCAGCTCGCGGGCCTTCATGGCGGTGATCTCGCGCTCCTGCTTCGTCCCCGGATCGACCAGGCAGGTGAGCCGGCCGCGGTCGACGGTCAGCACCATCGCCTCGGCGGCGTCCTCGTGCTTGGGCCGGATCCTGGTCCGCGGCCGGGAGCCCCGGCGGGCCGGGCGGTTGCGGATGTCGTCTTCGTCGGCGTCCTTGCCGTAGCGGCGCATGTGCTCAGTCTCCGCTCAGGCGCCCGCCGCCGCTTCGCCCTCGCCGAGCAGATCCGCCCACATCCGGGGGAAGTCGGGCAGGGTCTTGGCGGTGGTGGCGACGTTCTCCACCTCGACGCCGGGCACGGCGAGGCCGAGCACCGCGGCGGCGGTGGCCAGGCGGTGGTCCTCGTAGGTGTGGAAGACGCCGCCGCGCAGCTGGCGGGGGCGGATCCGCAGGCCGTCCTCGGTCTCGCTGACGTCGCCGCCGAGGTCGTTGATCTCCTTGGCGAGGGCGGCCAGCCGGTCGGTCTCGTGCAGGCGCAGGTGGGCGATGCCGTACAGGTGGGACTCGGAGTCGGCGAGCGCGGCGACCGCGGCGATCACCGGGGTGAGCTCGCCGACGTCGTGCAGGTCGGCCTCGATGCCGTGGATCCGGCCGGTGCCGGTGAACTGGAGGCCGTCCTCGGTGAACTCGCAGGCGCCGCCCATCGCGGTGTAGAGCTCGCGCAGCCGGTCGCCGGGCTGGGTGGTGTGCCGGGGCCAGTCGCGGACGGTGACCCGGCCGCCGGTGACCAGGGCGGCGGCGAAGAACGGCGCGGCGTTGGACAGGTCCGGCTCGACGACGAGGTCGCGGCCGATCAGGGCGCCGGGGGTGACCCGCCAGACGTCCTTCTCGCCGCCGTCCTCGGGGGCGTCGACCTGGACGCCGGCCAGGCGCAGCATCTCGACCGTCATCCGGATGTGCGGCAGCGACGGCACCGGGCCGCCGACGTGCCGGACCTCGACGCCGTGGTTGTAGCGGGCGCCGGAGAGCAGCAGGGCGGAGACGAACTGGGAGGAGGCGGAGGCGTCGAGCTCGACCGGGCCGCCGTCGAGGCCGCCGGTGCCGTGGACGGTGAGCGGGAAGGTGCCGCGGCCGTCGTCCTCGATGCGGGCGCCGAGGGCCCGCAGGGCGTCGATCACGCCGTGCTGGGGGCGCTCGTGGCTGCGCGGGTCGCCGTCGAAGTGCACCGGGCCGTCGGCGAGGGCGGCGAGCGGGGGCAGGAAGCGCATCACGGTGCCGGCGTTGCCGACGTCGACGGAGGCGGGGCCGCGCAGCACGGGGGCGGGGATGATCCGCCAGGCCTCGCCGCCGCCGATGCCGCCGGAGTCGTTGTTGACCTTCTCCTCGATGGTGACCCCGAGGGCGCGCAGGCCGTCGGCCATCAGCTGGGAGTCGCGGCTGCGCAGCGGGCGGCGCACCCAGCCGGGCC
>NZ_JAFLNG010000203.1 GCF_017427025.1 Streptomyces sp. FH025 | reverse complement strand
GGGCCGACCTCGCGCCGTTCTGGCTGCGGATGCAGGCCCCGGCCCGGGTCACCGAGCCCGAGCCGACCCTGGTCGTGGACGGCGAGGACACCTTCACCTCGATGCTCGCCCACCTGCTGACCTCGCTCGGCCACCGGGTCCGCGTGGTCCGCTACGACGCGCCCGGCCTGCGCGAGCTGGTCGCGGCGCACCGCGGCCCGCTGGTGCTCGGCCCCGGCCCGGGCGACCCGGCGCTCGCCGACGACCCCAAGATGGCGGTGCTGCGCCCGGTCGTCGCCGACGCCCTGGCCGCCGTCCGCTCCGGTGCCCGCACCGCGCCGCTGCTCGCGGTCTGCCTCAGCCACCAGCTGCTCTCCGCCGAGCTCGGGCTCGCGCTCGGCCGCAAGGCCGTCCCGTACCAGGGGGCGCAGGAGGCCGTCGACCTGTTCGGCACCAAGCGGACGGTCGGCTTCTACAACACCTTCACCGCGCGCTGCTCGGACACCGACGCGGCCCGGCTCGCCGCCGAGGGCGTCGAGGTCGCCCGCGACCCCGCCACCGGCGACGTCCACGCCGTGCGCGGCCCCGGCTTCGCCGGCCTCCAGTTCCACCCGGAGTCGGTGCTCACCCGGGACGGCGTGGACATCGTGGCGGCCCTGCTGCGGGAAGCGACGACCGTACGGAGCTGAGCGGCCGAGGAGCGGCTCCCGCCCGGGAGCCGCTCACAGGTCGTCGTCCAGCCCCTGCTCGATCGCGTAGCGGACCAGCTCCACCCGGTTGTGCAGCTGGAGCTTGCCCAGCGTGTTCTGCACGTGGTTCTGCACCGTGCGGTGCGACAGCACCAGCCGGTCGGCGATCTGCCGGTAGGACAGGCCCTTGGCCACCAGCCGCAGCACCTCGGTCTCCCGGGCGGTCAGCTGCGGGACGGCGGGCGCCGAGGCCGGGGCCGGCTCGGTGGCCAGCCGCCGGAACTCGCCGAGCACCAGTCCGGCCAGGCCCGGGGTGAACACCGCGTCGCCGCCGGCCGTACGGCGCACCGCGTCCAGCAGTTCCTCCCGCCCGGCCGACTTCACCAGGTAGCCGGTCGCGCCGGACTTCACCGCCTCCAGCACGTCCTGGTGCTCGCCGCTGGCCGACAGCACCAGCACCCGCACCGCCGGGTCGTGCGCGACCACCTGGCGGCACACCTCGGCACCGGGCAGGCCGGGCAGGTTGAGGTCCAGCACGACGACCTGCGGCGAGCAGGCGCGGGCCCGGCGCACGGCCTCCTCGCCGTCGCCCGCCGTGGCCACCACGTCCAGCCCCGCCTCGGCCAGGTCGCGCGAGACGGCGTCCCGCCACATCGGGTGGTCGTCCACCACCATCACCCGCACCGGCCGGCCGGTCGTCGGCTGTTCGGTCATTCGGCACCCTCCCTCGGGACGCGCAGTTCCACCTCGACGCCCTCCCCGGGCGTCGAGTACAGCTCGGCCGTGCCGCCGAGGTCCAGCAGCCGGCCGCGGATCGACTGGGAGACGCCGAGCCGCCCGGCCCGCTCCGCCTCGCCGAGCCGCCCGGGGGCGAAGCCCGGGCCGTCGTCCCGGATGCTGACCGTGACGGCCTCCGGCTCGTCCTCCACCAGGATCCAGGCCCGGGCCCGCTCCCCCGCGTGCCGGCGGACGTTGTCGACAGCCGCACCGACCGCCGCGGCGAGTTCGCTCGCGGCCGGTCCCGGCAGCAGCACCGGGGTGCCGGGGGCGGAGAGCGTGATCCGCTCGTCGGCGTGCGGGCGCAGCAGCGCGGTCAGGTCGCGCGGCTCGGCGGCGTCGGCCTCCGGCCCGCGCTGAGCAGGGAGCGGGCCGCCGGTCATCAGCGCCCGCAGCGCGCGCTCCTGCTCGCCGGCCAGGCGGCCCAGCTCGGCGAAGTCCGTACCACCGGTACCATCGGCCGACTCCGCGCCCCGGCGCTGGACCAGGGCGAGCACCTGGAGCACGCCGTCGTGGATGTCCCGGGAGAGCCGCTCGCGCTCCCGGGTGGCCGCCTCGACCTGGAGCGCCCGGGTGAGGGTGGCCTCGCTGGCGCGGGCCAGCTCGATCACGTACCCGATCGCGACTCCGGCCACCATCAGCAGAACGATGTTGTGGATGTTGTCCCCGGTCGGACCGCCGTGGCCGAGGATGTTGGCGACGCCGACCACCGAGCCGGCCGCCGCCGAGGGGCGCCAGCCGCCCTTGGCGGCGAAGCCGAGCACCGTCCCGGCGGCCCATATGGTCGGCAGGGTGGGCGCGCCGTGGCTGATCCTGGCCGGGGCGTCCGTCAGCCCGCTCATCACGATGCCGGTCACGGCGAGGGCGAGGTCGAAGCCGAGGACCCACCAGGTGCAGCGCTGCGGGTTGGAGAAGGCGCGGGTGCTGGCGAGCGTCCACAGGGTGAGCGCGCCGAGGAAGATCCAGCCGGCGACGGGGTGCAGGAAGTGCAGGTAGGAGTTGAAGTACCGGAGCAGGGCGTAGCACAGGGCCAGCACCCGGAAGTAGGAGATGGCCTTCCACAGCGGGAGTTCGACGGACATGCCGCCGGCCGCCACCGTGCCGCCGACCGCGCCGGCTCTCGCGCCCTCCGTCATTCCCCCAGCCCCTCCCCCGGGCCCTGCCCGGGCCGTCAGGCCGACCCGGTCTCCTTCTGCTCCTGCTTCTCGGCCTGCTCGGCCTTCTCCTGCTTCTCGGCCTTCTCCGCCTCGGCGGCCTCGGCCCGCTCCGCCCGGGCGGCCGCGCGGCGCTCGGCGTCGGCCTTCTTCTTCTCGTCGGCGATCTGCCGCTTGGCGGCGGTCGCGTAGATGTCCACGTACTCCTGGCCGGAGAGCCGCATGATCTCGTACATCACCTCGTCCGTCACCGAACGGAGGATGAAGCGGTCGTTCTCCATGCCCTGGTAGCGGGAGAAGTCCAGCGGGCGGCCGATCCGGATGCCGGGGCGGATGCCGAAGCTCGGGATCACCTGGCCGGGCGGCTGCACCTTCTCGGTGTCGATCATGGCGACCGGGATCACCGGGGCGCCGGTGGCCAGCGCGACGCGGGCCAGGCCGCCGACCTTGCCGCGGTACAGCTTGCCGTCGGGCGAGCGGGTGCCCTCGGGGTAGACGCCGAACAGCTCGCCGCGCTCCAGCACCGCGATGGCGCTGCGGATCGCGGCCTCGCCGGCGCCGCGCACGCCCGAGCGGTCCACCGGCAGCTGCCCGACGCCCTTGAAGAAGGCGGCGGTCAGGCGGCCCTTGAGGCCCGGGGTGTTGAAGTACTCGGCCTTCGCGATGAACGTGACCCGGCGCTTGATCAGCGCGGGGAAGAAGAAGGAGTCCGAGAACGACAGGTGGTTGCTCGCGATGATCGCCGCACCCTCGGTGGGGATGTTCTCCTCCCCTTCGATCCACGGCCGGAAGAAGATCCGAAGCAGTGGCGCGACGATCATCTTCATCAGTCGGTAGAACAACCCGGGCCTCCTGTTATGCGGACCGGACGATCCTAATGCCCCGCGGCCGCGAGCTGCGCCCGGGCCCGCCGTCGGGGGGTGTACGTCCCGGCTCGGGGCATGGGACGATGCGGATTCCTGCAGCACCTCGTTCAGCGTCCCCTCCCCCAGCGCCACCCGCCCGCGAAGGAGTTCGCCATGCCGCTGCTGCCCGGTGCCGAACCGTACCGCCACCGGGGCGGACCGGTGGGCGTGCTGCTGTGCCACGGCTTCACCGGGTCGCCGCAGTCGCTGCGGCCGTGGGCCGAGGAGCTGGCCTCGGCCGGGTTCACCGTCTCGCTGCCGTTGCTCCCGGGGCACGGAAGCCGTTGGCAGGACATGCAGATCACCCGCTGGGAGGACTGGTACGCGGAGGTCGAGCGCGAGCTGCTGGCCCTCGCCGAGGAGTGCGAGCAGGTCTTCGTCTGCGCGCTGTCGATGGGCGGCGCGCTGGCGCTGCGGCTCGCCGCGCTGCACGGACCGACGGTCTCCGGGCTGGTGCTGGTCAACCCGTCGGTGCGCTCGGACAACCCGGCGAGCGTGCTGCTCCCGGTGCTCCGCCACCTCGTCCCGAGCCTGCCGGGGATCGCCGACGACATCAACCGACCGGGCGCGCACGAACTCGGCTACGACCGTACGCCGCTGCACGCCGCCTGGTCGCTGAGCCGGCTGTGGCGGGAGGTCCAGCGGCGGCTGCCGGAGGTGACCCAGCCGGTGCTGCTCTTCCACAGCCCGCAGGACCACGTCGTCTCGCCGGCCAACTCCGAACTGGTGCTGGCCCGGATATCCTCGACCGACGTGACGGAGCGGCTGTGCCAACGCAGCTTCCACGTCGCGACGCTGGACCACGACGCGGCGGAAATATTCGCGGGCAGCCTGGACTTCATCCGACGGCTGGCCCCCGCGCACTCGGCGGGTGCGGGCAGGGTCGAATCCGACGATCTCCATGGCTGAAGGGCCGGAAGTGCACGAGAGCAGCACGGCGGGCGGCGGGGACGAGAAGCCCCGCGAGGACGGCGCGCGGACGGACGGCGCGCGGCGCGCCCGAGCGCACCCAGGCCGAGCAGGACGCGATCTTCGCCGCCCTGGTGGCCCAGTTCGACGACCCGGTCGACCTCACCAACCCCAACTGGCCGGAGGTCGAGAACCTCCGGGCGCAGAACGAACTCAAGGGCGGGTTCAAGGACGGCGTCGGTCCCAAGGCCGATCCGGACGACCTCTCCGACCTGGCCCCGCAGCCCCGCCCGCGCTCCGGCCGGCCGGTGCTCCCGGCCGCCGGCTCCGGCCCGCGCGACTTCGAGCTGGCCGAGGAGACCGACGAGGGCCACTTCGTCCCGCCGGAGCCCCCGCCGCTGCCCCCGGCCGACGTGACCGCCAAGTTCGCCTGGCTGGCCGTGCTCGGCGGCCCGGCCCTGCTACTGGTCGACGCGGTGGTCTGGCGGGAGGTCTCCGGCTGGCCCGCGTGGGTCGGGATCACCGCCTTCCTGGGCGGCTTCGTCACCCTGGTGGCGCGGATGCGCGACCGCGACGAGGACGAGCCGGAGGACCCGGACCACGGCGCGGTGGTCTAGGGCCTGCCTCTTGGGTCCTTGCCGGGTCCGACAAGACCCAAGAGACAGGCCTTGAGGCCCGGCGGCTAGCCCTCGGGGAGTTCGACGACCGCGAGCACCGGCAGGTGGTCGGTCGCGGCCCGCAGGTCGGCCTCGGTGACGCCGGGCAGCCCGTGCGGCACCCCGCAGCCGAGGACGGTGATCCCGGGCGTGGCGAAGACGGCGTCGATCCGCTGGTACGGGCGTTCCGGGACGGAGGTGAACTCGCCGCCCCAGGGCGCGGTCGGGTACCCGTCCCACAGCCGCGAGGCCAGCAGCCGCCAGCCCGGCCCGTCCGGGTGTTCGTTGAAGTCCCCTGCCACGATGCCCTGTTCGGCGATCGCGAGCTGGTCGAGCAACAGCTCGAACTGCCCGTACCGCTCCTCCGGGTCCAGGCTGAGGTGGCAGCTGGTGACGGTGAACGGCGCCGCGCCGGGCAGTCGCAGCAGCGCGCCGGCGAAGCCCCGCGCGTGCAGGCCGCGGGTCTTGGGCAGCAGCCGGTCGTGCACCTCCAGCAGTTCCACCGCGCCGGGCCGGCCGAGCAGCAGCGGCCCGGCGGCGGTGCGGCCGCCCCCGGCCAGCACGGCCGTCCCGGTGCTCCGGGCCAGCCAGGCGGCCTGCCCCTCGGGCCGCCAGTAGCGCGGTGACTCCTGGATGCAGACCAGGTCGGGCGCGCAGGCCCGGATCACCCGGACCAGCGCCCGCCGGTCGTCGCGCAGCGAGCGGATGTTGTAGCTGAGCAGCCGCAGCCGACGCGGGCCGGACGGCGGCGGTTCGATGGGCGCGACGGCGGTCATGGTCCTCCCCGGTGCGGTTGTCACTGGGTCAGACCGTAGTGCGACGGCGGCGGTGCGTCCGGGATTGGTCGGGGCCCGGTCGCACCGCCGCCGGCGGGCTCAGGAGGTGGTCAGGACGCGCGTCAGGAGGTGCGGGCGAGGTCGGCCGCGCCGACGATGCCGGCCGCGGAGCCCATCGAGGCCAGCACGACCTCGGCGCGCGGGCGGTGCACACCACCGGTCAGGTAGTGCTCGAAGGCCTTGGCGACCGGGTCGAGCAGCAGCCGGCCCGAGTCGGAGACGCCCCCGCCGAGGACGAAGACGCCCGGGTCGAACAGCGCGGCGAGGTCGGCCATGCCGCGGCCCAGCCAGTCGGACAGCTCGGCGTAGCACTCCAGGGCGAGGGGGTCGCCCTCCTCGGCGGCCTGGGTGATGTGGATGCCGCGGATGGTCTCGGCGACACCGTCGTTGAGCTCCAGCATCCGGCGGCCGCGCACCTGGTCGGCCGCCGCCTTCTCCCGGCCGTAGCGGCGCAGCGCCCGGCCGGAGCCGTACTGCTCCCAGCAGCCCTTGCCGCCGCAGCCGCACTGGAGGCCGTCCGGGACCATGTTGAGGTGGCCGATCTCGCCGGCCACGCCGAAGCGGCCGCGGTGCAGCCGGCCGTCCAGGACGATGCCGCCGCCGATGCCGGTGCCGACGGTGATCAGCACCATGTCCTGGTGCTCGGCGGCCGCGCCGAAGCGGAACTCGGCCCAGGCGGCGCAGTTGGCGTCGTTCTCGACCACCGTGGGCAGGCCGATGAGCTCCTCGATCCGGCCGCGCAGCGGCTCGTTCTCCCAGTCGATGTTGGGCGCGAAGATCACCGTGGAGCGGTTGCTGTCGACGAACCCGGGGGCGCCGACGCCGACCGCGGTGACGTCGGGGTGCTGCTCCTTGAGTTCGCGCACGGCCTGCGCGATGGCGTCGACCGCCCACTGCGGGTCGGCCGGGGTGGGCACCCGGGTCCGGGCGAGGATCGCGCCCGCGTCGTCGACCACGCCTGCCGCGATCTTGGTCCCGCCGACATCGACGCCGATGGTCAGAGCCATGTGTCCCTCAGCTATTCACTCGTTCCCGCTGGACGGAACGCTACCGCCCAACCCTGGCCCCCGTACACAGCCTCGCATACATTATCCGAAGACATTTCCGGGACAACCGAGCCGCGACGCTTCAAAAGTCGTATCTAATCTCCTTCTTCGTGACGTACGAGAGCAGGCCGATCACGCTCCGAAGGTTACGGATTCACTGCTTGGCGGACGGCCCGTCAGCCTCTTCGGCCCCCTCGGCCCCGCCCGGCGCGTCGAGGTCGATCTTCTCGGTGGACGCACCCGCCCCGGCCGTCCAGCGCCGCTCGTGCCCGGCCACCGCGGCGCGGTAGGCGGCCAGCAGCTCGGTGCCCGCGGCGGCGATCCCGGAGCCGGCCGCGGCGAGGTGGCCGTAGACCTCGGGCTGCTGGGTGCGCAGGCGGTCGGCCAGCCCGGAGAGGGTGATCAGGGTGGTGGCGCCGGTCTCCTGCGCCTTCTCTCCGAGCGCGGTGGCGAACCGGCGCACCTCGTCCACCAGCGGGCCCAGCTCCGGCCCGAACGGATGGGCCTGGCCGCCGTCGGGCCCGGTGCCGTCGCCGCCCGGCTCGGTGCGGTCGCCGTCGGGCTCGGTGCGGTCGTCGGTGCTGGTCATCGCGGGCGCCTCCTCAGCCGTGGCCGCACCCCGCGGCCCTCGGGCCCCGACGCTACCCGAACGGCCCTGGGGCCCGTTTCCGAGCCCCGGAAAGGCCCGAAAGGCCGTCAGCCCCGCGGCCAGAGCGCCGGGTCGGGTGCGAACCGCACCGAGAGCACCCCGTCCTGCAGCCCCGCCCCGGCCACCGTGCAGCGGCGCAGCGCGGAGGGCAGGGTGAGCACCCGGCGGTGGGCGCCGATGCCGACGACCAGTTCGTCGCCCCGGCGGACCAGGTCCAGCTCGGTGCGGTCGGCGCCGGGCAGGTCGAGGTGCCAGACCAGCAGGCCGTCCTCGGCGAGCCGGTCCTCGACGGTCCACGGCTCGGGATCGAGCCGCTCGGGGCCTGGCCCGTCCCCGTACAGCCGGTCGGCGACCGCCTCCAGGGTGGCCTCGGCCAGGCCGGTGACCAGCACCGGGGCGTCGGTGGCGGCGGTCAGCCGGTCCAGCTCCTCCTGGCGGCGGCGGGCCAGCGCGGCCAGCCAGGGATCGGGCGAGGCGAGGGCGGCCGGCGGCAGCCCGCCGTGCACCACCACGGCGTCCGGCCGGTGTCCGTACAGCGCGAACCCGGCCCGTATCCGGCGCAGTTCCTCGTACGGGTGGCCGTCGGCCGGGACGACCAGGCGCACGCTGGTGCCCGGATCGCTGATCGCGGCGCGGGACTCGGCGAGCACCGCGGCGGCCTTGGTGCGCCCCTCGTACAGCCACTCGGCGGGCATCGGTACCCCGGCCAGCCCGGCCAGCAGCGGGCGCAGCGCCCGGGCGGCCTGCCGCTGCTCGGGGACCAGCCGGTCGAGGTAGCGCTCCAGCTGCTCGGGCAGGGCGAGGGTGGCGATCAGCTCGGCGGGCGGCGGGGCGAGCACGACCAGGACGTCCTGGTCGGCGGCGGGCAGGGCGCGCAGCAGGGCGAGCCGGGCGATGCCGGGGAGGGCCGTCAGCTCCTCGGGGTCGAGCTGTTCGGCGCCGAGCAGGTCGAGGGCGGGCTTGAGCCGGCCGGCCAGCTCGCCGACGACGTAGCGGAAGGCGGCCTGCTCGTCGATCCGGGACACGGTCAGGCCCGGGGCGTGGCGGACCGGTTCGGGTTCCAGGCGGGTGCCGAGGACGGAGTCCAGGGCGCGGTGCGGGTCCTCGGCGGCCAGCAGCCAGGTGCGGTGGCCGCGCCGGGCGGCGTGCAGGGCGGTGGCCGCGGCCACGGTGGGCGCGCCCGAGTCGCCGCTGACCAGGATGGTGCGTGTCGCCGTCATGCCGTCCAGCCCCCGATCCGCCGTGTCAGCCCTTGGCCGCGTCGCCCTCGACGCGCTTCTTCAGACCGGCCAGGGCGCGGTCGATGATGACCTTCTCGGCCTTGCGCTTGATCATGCCGAGCATCGGGATCTTGACGTCCACGGCGAGCTGGTAGGTGACCTCGGTACGGCCGCCGGCCAGCGGGGCGAGGGTGTAGGAGCCGTCCAGCGAGCGGAGCATCTGGCTGCGGACGAGGGTCCAGCTGACCTCGCGGTCGCCGTCCCAGGTGTAGGCGAGGACGTGCTCGTCGCGGATGGCGCCGGCGTCCAGCAGCAGCCGGACCTCGGCGGCGCGGCCCTCCGGGCCGGTCTCCAGGACCTCGATCTCCTTGACCTCGCCGGTCCAGGCCGGGTAGGCGGCGAAGTCGGCGATCACGGCCATCACCGTGGCCGGGGTCGCGTCGATGGTGATGCTCGACCTGGTGTGCTCCGCCATGGAATGGCCCTCCGCCTCGTCCCTCTGCCTGCCGGTCCGGTCGAGGCGCGCTCGACCCGTATCCGCCCGGAGCAGGCTATCGCGACCGGCGATCGACTCGGCCGCACGGGCGCCGGGAGAACGCCGTGCGGGCACCGGGCGAGCACGAACGCGAGCCGGGTGGCAGCGGGCGGCGGGGCATGCTACCGGCCGGTCACCGAGTGCCTGTCGTAGGGTGCCAGTCGAACGACCCGGTCACGGCCAGGTCCGACCCGGCCGGGTGTGACACTTCGAACACCGGAGCCGACCCCCCTGGTCGAAGCTGCCTACCGGGCAGTAACGTCCTGCCGTCCCGCAGCGTCGCGAACGAGGAGCAGTCTTGCTCGACTTCAGCCTTCCGGCCCTCTACCAGGTACCGAGCGGCGGTAACCTCGCCGACCCTGTGCACCGGAACGCCGAGGAGCACCCGGACGTCGCGGTGCTCAGCCGGAAGGTGGACGGCCACTGGCAGGAGTTGACCGCGGTGCAGTTCCTGGCCGAGGTGCACGCCACGGCGAAGGGCCTGATCGCCGCGGGCATCGAGCCGGGCGACCGGGTGGGCGTCATGTCCCGCACCCGGTACGAGTGGACGCTGCTCGACTTCGCCATCTGGACGGCCGGCGCGATCACCGTGCCGGTGTACGAGACCTCCTCCGCCGAGCAGGTCGAGTGGATCCTCGGCGACTCCGGTGCGGTCGCCCTGGTCACCGAGACCGCCCAGCACGTCGCGGTGGTCGAGGAGGTCCGCGACCGGCTGCCGGAGCTGAAGCAGACCTGGCAGATCGAGGGCGGCGCGATCGCCGCGCTGGCCGAGGCCGGGAAGGACGTCCCGGACGCCACGATCCACGAGCGCCGCCGGATCGCCGGCCCCGACTCGGTCGCGACCATCGTCTACACCTCGGGCACCACCGGCCGGCCGAAGGGCTGTCAGCTGACGCACGGCAACTTCCTCGCCGAGTGCGGCAACGTCATCGAGCGCCTGGCCCCGCTGTTCCGCACCGGTGAGAGCTCCGTCCTGCTCTTCCTGCCGCTGGCCCACGTGTTCGCCCGGATCGTCGAGATCGCCCCGGCGATGGCCCCGATCAAGCTCGGCCACGTCTCCGACGTCAGGAACGTCACCGCCGAGCTGGCCGCCTTCAAGCCGAGCCTGATCCTGGGCGTGCCCCGGGTGTTCGAGAAGGTCTACAACACCGCCCGCGCCAAGGCCCAGGCCGACGGCAAGGGCAAGATCTTCGACAAGGCCGCCGACACCGCGATCGCCTACAGCCGGGCCCTGGACGCCGGCGGCCCGGGCCTGGTCCTGCGGGTCAAGCACGCGGTCTTCGACAAGCTGGTCTACAGCAAGCTGCGCGCCGCCCTCGGCGGCCGGGCCACCCACGCGATCTCCGGCGGCGCCCCGCTAGGCGAGCGACTGGGCCACTTCTACCGGGGCATCGGCTTCACCGTCCTGGAGGGCTACGGCCTGACCGAGACCTGCGCGGCCACCGCCTTCAACCCGTGGGACAAGCCGAAGATCGGCACGGTCGGCCAGCCGGTCCCCGGCGCCTCGGTCCGGATCGCCGAGGACGGCGAGGTCTTCTTCAAGGGCCCGCACGTCTTCACCGGCTACTGGAACAACCCGCAGGCCACCGCCGAGACCCTCAAGGACGGCTGGATCGCCACCGGCGACCTCGGCTCGCTGGACTCCGAGGGCTACCTGACCATCACCGGCCGCAAGAAGGAGATCATCGTCACCGCCGGCGGCAAGAACGTCGCCCCGGCCGTGATCGAGGACCGGATCCGGGCCCACGCCCTGGTCGGCGAGGTCATGGTGGTCGGCGACCGCAAGCCCTTCGTCGCCTGCCTGATCACCGTCGACCCGGACTTCTTCCCCAAGTGGAAGGAGCTCAACGGCAAGCCCGCCACCGCCACCGTCGCCGAACTCGCCGACGACCCGGACCTGCTGGCCGCCCTCCAGACCGCGGTGGACGACGGCAACGCGGCCGTCTCGCACGCCGAGGCGGTCAAGAAGTTCCGCCTGCTCGACACCGAGTTCTCCGAGGAGAGCGGCCACCTGACGCCCTCGCTCAAGCTCAAGCGCAACGTCGTGCTGAAGGACTTCGCGGCCGAGATCGAGG
>NZ_JAFLNG010000202.1 GCF_017427025.1 Streptomyces sp. FH025 | reverse complement strand
CCCGGCCCCGCCCACCTCCTGGCACTGCTGCTCGCCGCCACCGGCCTGTCGCTCCCCGCCTCCGCCACGCCCACCGCGTCCGCCGCGTCCACGACCACGTCCGCGTCCGCCTTCCCCGGACCCGGCAGCTACCTCCACCAGAGCTACGACTCCGCCGGCGACAGCTACGACTACAGCCTCTACGTCCCCTCCAGCTACGACCCCCGGGAGCCGTCACCGCTGGTCGTCCTGCTCCACGGCTGCAACACCACGGCCGACCAGCGCGTACAGTCCAGCGGCTTCGATCCGATCGCCGAACAGCAGCACGCCATCGTCCTCTACCCCGACGGCGACGCCTACGACCGGCTCCTCAACGGCCGCTGCTGGCGCGCCACCACCAACCCGCAGGGCGAGACACGCGACCACGGCGACGCCGCCGCCATCGCCGGCATGACCCGCGCCGTGGCCGCCGCGTGGAACGTCGACACCACCCGCACCTACGCCCTGGGCATGTCCGCCGGAGGCTTCGAGGTCTCCGTGCTCGGAGCGGACTACCCCGACCTCTACGCCGCCATCGGCGTCCACTCCGGCGCCGCCTACGGCCACGGGGCCGTGGGCTGCGCCGGTCCGTACCTGCCGACCGCCGACACCACGGACCTCGCGTGGCAGGCCTTCGCGCAGATGGGCCCGCGGCAGCGCCCCGTCCCGGCGATCCTCTTCCACGGTGACGCCGACCCGGCCGTCCCCTACCAGTGCGGCCTGCAAGCCCTGGAGCAGTGGCGCCAGACCGACAACCTGGCCCTCGACACGCAGGGGCTTCCAGCCCTGCCCGCCCAACCCGCGCAGGTCACCGACGCCGCCGTCCCCGGCGGCCGGACGTACACCGTCGCCGACTACGGCACCCTGCTGGAGTTCTGGACCATCCACGGCATGGCCCACAAGTGGTCCGGAGGCTCCACCGACCCGGCGGTCGCGCAGTACGCCGACCCCACCGGCCCGAACGCCTCCGCCGCCGCCTGGCAGTTCTTCGCCCGCCACCACCTCTGAGCGGCAACGACGAGGCCGGTCGGACCGACACTCCCATCGGTCCGACCGGCCTGTGTGTCTTCGGGGCGCGGCAACTCGGGGAGGCGCGGTCGTTCAGGGGGCGGCGAACAGCCCGGGAAAGACCGGGGCCAGCCACGGCCGGCGGCCCCAGGCGAGCACCTTGCCCCGGGCGAGGGCGTCGATGGCGCTGTAGCGGCCCAGCGCGATGAGGAGGAACGCGACCGGCTCGGTGAGGATCGTGCAGTCCGGGCGCCGCGGCGGCTCCTGGCTGACCACGGCGGCGCCGTCCGTGAAGGTCACCGCGAAGGCGCCCAGGCCACGCACCCGCAGCCGGTAGCAGGCGCTGTGTCCGGCCGCGGCGCGGGCATCCGTCACCCGCGGCATGACCGTCCGCAGGAACGGCATCGTCAGCCCCACACGGTGCCGGTCGATCGGGTGCGGCCGCCCCAAGGCGACGGCGATGTCGTAGAGGTGGCCCAGCATGTGGGTCAGCAGATAGGCGCCGAGGGTGTCCAAGTCCATCGGGCCGAGCGGGGTCAGCACCGGCTCGGTGCCACCACGCGGGCCGGCCGCCGCCGTGAACTCCCTCGCCCGCCGGGCGATCTCCTCGGCGAGCACGGCCGGGTCCCGCTCCGGCCGCGCGGCCAGCGAAGCCGCGTTCGCCGCGGCCAGCGAGCCCGCGGTACCGTCCCCGTACGGCCGCTCCTCGCCCGCGGCCAGGGCGGCCATCAGCTCGTTGGCCATCGCCAGGTGGGCCGCGACCTCGGCCACCGTCCACTCGGCACCGGGTATCGGGGTACCGCCCCCGCAGCCGGCGAGCAGGGCGACCGCCTCGTCACCGACCGCGGTGACCGCCTCGAAGAGCACGGCGCGCGCGCCACCGGGACCGTGCTGGGGGAACGGGAACGTCATGGTCGTGAACACTGGCCGACTCCCGCACCACTGTCCAGCCCTGTCACACGGTCAGAAGACCCCGCGTTCCCGCCGCCCCGCCCGCCGAGGTTCCGGCCGGGCCGGGCGTTTCCCGGGGAGAGGGACCGGTCGGCGCAGCGGTTCACCTCGGAACGCCGGAACGGAAGTGGGGCCGTCCCGGCTGGGTGAGCCGGGACGGCGGAGCGCGGGGCGGGTCAGCCGGTGACGGTCTCGGCGTGCCGGGTGAGTGCGTCCAGGAGTGCGGTCTGGTGGTCGGTCAGCTTGCCGTCGGTGCGGGCCGTCGCCTGCTTGCGCAGCCAGGTGCCGGGCCGGAAGGCCGGGTCGTCGCCGAGGCCGGTGCGGTTGACGGGGCCGTCCAGGGCGCCGCCGGCGGTGAGGTAGGCGAGCAGGCGGCGGTAGGAGCGGTTCCAGTCCGGCTCCAGGCGCCACAGCGCGTCCAGCGCGTCGAGCTTGGTGGTCTGGTCGGGGGTGAGGCCTGCGGCCTTGCGCTGGCGGCGCATCCAGGCGCCCACCGCGTAGTCGTCGAGCTTCGCGGTGGCGGGGATGGCGAGGTGGCCGTGCTGGTGGTGGAAGGCGGCGGCGTAGGCGTGGCCGCGTTCCCAGGCGTTGGCGTTCTTCGACCAGATCATGCCGAGCGCGTCCAGCTCCGAGGCGCGGGCCGGGTCGAGCAGGTGCTGGCCGCCCAGGTGGCGCTGGCGGGTGAGCCAGGAGATCAGCTCGGCGTGCTTGGTCTTGTCGGTGGGGTCGAGGTGGCCGTGCTGGAGGTGGAAGACCGCCGCGACGGCGTGCATGCGCTGCCACTCCACCGCGCGCGGGTTGAACGCGCGCAGCTTGACGGTCTGGAGGATCCGGGCGGCGTGCTGCCGGGCGTTGATCTTGAGCCACTCGATCGGCGATTCGATCGGGGCCGGCTGCTGCTCGCCCTTCCCCGCCTCGGCGGCCTCGCCCTCGGCCGGCTTGGCCGCGGTGGTGTGCGCGGTGCCCTGGGAGCGGGAGGCGCGCAGCTCGGTGATCCGGCCGACCACCCGGGCGTCATGCGCCGCGAGCGCCCGCAGGACCCGCCAGATCGTACGGAAGCTGGAGGCCTCGATCTCGGCGTCGGCCTCCGCCTTCACCGCTTCGCCGGCGTCGTGGACCTCGGCCGGGTCGGCGGCCGTGGTGTCGTCGCCGACCTCCGGCGTCGGGAGATAGACCGGGATGATGACCCAGGACACCTTGCCCTGCCGGTAGGACTGGCGCAGCGCCCTGCCCACCGCCTGGACGATGTCGATGACCGAGCTCTTGGGGTCCGCGAAGCAGATGGCGTCCACGGCGGCCACGTCGATGCCTTCCGTCAGGAGGCGGCTGTTGCAGAGGATGCCGCACTCCTCGCCTTCCTCGCCGGGCCGCTCACCGGTGTGGGCCTTGAACTCGGCGAAGGCCCGACGGCGGTCCTTGAGGCGGTCGGTGCCGGCCACGGCCTTCGCCCAGATCCGCTCGGGGCGCTCTGCGTCCTCCAGCAGCTCGGAAGTCTCCAGCACGGTGTTCGCGAACTCCCGCGCCGCCGACACCCGGGAGTGGAAGGTGATGACGCGGCGCAGTTCCAGGTCATTGACGGCGCGCAGCACCGCGATCTGCAAGGCCAGGCGCAGCAGTTCCTCATTGGAGCGCTGGGAGCGCAGATCGGCGACGGCCGGGAGGTTGAGCAGCTCGCGCAGGTCCTCGTCGGTGACGACCGGCACCAGGACGCGGTAGTCGGCGAGGTAGCCGTGCTCGATCCCCTGGCCGAGGGTCCAGGTGAACACGGTTTTGCCGTAGATGGTTTCGTCGTCCATCGAGCAGATGACAGTGCCCTCGGCGACATCCACCACCTCGCTCGGCACCCGGGCCTCATCCACGATCCGCGGAGTGGCGGTGAAGTACAGCCGGCGTACGGCGGGAACCTGGTCGTCGGTGTGCACGGCCGCCCACGCCTTGCCGTCCGAGCCGGCCGTGCGGTGCGCCTCGTCGATCACGACCAAATCCCAAACCGGCAGGCCGAAGTCGCGGTGAGCCTGGACGATCCGCTCCAGGCTCGCGTAGGTGGCGTACACGGTGACCGGCTCGCCCGCCTTCGCGGAGGCGACCAGGTCCGCGATCCTGGCGGCCTGCGTGGTCACCCGGGCGTGCACGCGCCCGCCGGCCTCCGCGCTCTCCAGCGCCTCATCCCGCGAACACGCCGCCACCGCCAGGCCCCGGCGGCCGCCCCGCAGCGACCAGGCCTCCGCGGTCTGCTCCAGCAACTCGATCGTCGGCACCAGCACCAGCACCCGGCCCCGAGCGGCCAGGCGCCGGGCGCAGCCCGCGGCGATCAGCGTCTTCCCCGAACCGGTCGCCGCGATGACCGTCGCGCGGCCGCCATCCTTCACCTCGCGCACCGCGGCCGCGACAGCGTCCTTCTGGAACCCGTGCAGCGGCAGCGGGTTCATCGCGGTGCCGGACGGCTGCGCCGGGACCGGCAGACCGGCCTCGGCCCGGAACGAGGCCGACACGTCGGCCTCGGTGGCGGTGGTGGTCTCCACGGCGGTGTTCTCCTTCGTGTGCCGGATGGTGCGGAGGGCGAGGCGGTGCGGATCGGGGGTGCGGGGCTACCCGCCCGGGACCGAGCGGCGCAGCTGCGGAACGGTGGCCGACGGCCGCTCCTCCGGCCGCACGGGCGGGGCGCAGAGCCGACGGTGGACCGCGTGCCAGATCCTGGCCTCCTCCTCAGTGGCGGTGTCCAGGCCGGAGCGCCAGCGGGTGCGGCGGGTGGTGATGCGGGTCTCGGGGTCGAACGTGAACGGGCGACGGGTGGTCACTGGGGGCCCCCTTCACGGCCGGACGGCGGGCTGGGCGGTGCTGGGCGGCGGGAGGTCCTGGGGATGCCGGTAGCTGCTACTCGGGGATCCAGCCGCGGACTTCGAGGTAGGCGATGTCGGCGTCCTCGACGGCGCGGCCGGTCTCCACCAGCCACTCCTTCATGGCCTCGGTGACGTCGCCGTGGTGGTCGGCGACGCGCTGGGACCACTCGGCGGCGTCGAAGCCGCCGGTGGAGGCGGAGCCGTAGGTGCGCTCCTCGGTTCCGTCGGAGCGCGGGATGAAGCCGCGCCGGATGCCGCCGGAGTCCTTCTCCGAGCCCGCGCTGTAGACGTACTGGTCGGCCTTCATCCGGACGGTGAAGGCGAGGCGGCCTCCGGCCTGGCCGGTCTCGTGCACCACCGGGGCGAGGTGGGAGGCGCCGGACTTGATGGCCTGTTTCCCGGCGCGGCCGGCCATCGACCCGCCCGCTTCGCCGACGGTGTCCTTGCCCCGCACCCTCGCCTTCTGCCCGGTCTTGGTGCGGCGGCGGGCGGTGTTCGCCTCCGCGATGCCGGACAGCGTCTCGGTGTCGCGCTCGCCGCCCCGGACCGCGCGGACCAGCTGGCGCAGCGCGTTGACCATGCTCGCGCCCTTGCCCTTGGTGAAGAACTGGGAGACGAGCGAGGTGTCGCGGCCGAGCATCTTGGCCACCTGGCGCTTGGTGTAGCCCTCGTCCAGGAGCTGCTGGGTGAGGCGGGCGGCCTCGTTCGGCTGGTTCGGGTCGGCCGGGCTCACTGGTCGGTCCCCTTCTCGGCGAGTTCGGCGCGGCCCAGGCCGCGCAGCTTGAGGTACTGCTCCTGGCTGGTCGGGTGCTCCACCGGCCCGGTGAGGCGGCCCTTGAGGAGGTAGTCGCCGGGCTCGCCCCGGTAGGGCCAGGGCTGGCGCTCGGTCAGGGCGATGCCGTCGGTGCCGAAGTAGACGACCGTGCCGGGCTTCGCGTGAAGGGCACCGGCGTGGCCGATGACCTCCTTGCCCTGGCGGTACTTCATGTCCAGCAGCGCCGCCCGCGCGCCCGACCAGACGTAGGCGGCCCACTCGGGGTGCGCGTACGGGTCGCGGGAGAACCCGGCCTGCCGCTGCCACGTCACCACCTCGCCCGCCTGGCCGAGGATCTCCACCCCGGCCGGGAGCGCCTCGCCCACCGGGGTGGTGCCGGAGACCAGACGCGGGCGCTGCGCGAAGCCGCCGAGGCCGAACAGCAGCACGGAGCGGACGGCGCGGGAGGCGAGGTAGGCCGCGGTGCGCTGCCGCTCGTCGCCGTGCAGCTTCGAGAGGTTGGTCAGGTCCGCCCAGGCGGCCTTGAGGCGCTTGCCCCACTCGTCGAGCGGCTTGCCGTCCTCGAACAGCAGGCCACCGAGGATCTCGACCTTCCACGGCATCAGATGGTTGGACAGGGCGAGGTGGATCTCGGCGCCGCCCGCCCAGGTGGTGAACGTGGTGCCCGGCTCGGACGGGTAGACCCAGGCGCGGTCACCGGTGACCGGGGCCGGGAGCAGGCCGACGTGGTTCCACCCCTGCGGGACGGTGACGCGGACGTTCCAGTGCGAGCAGGACATCAGGGCCTTGGTCTGCTCCTGCTCCGTCATCGCGGCGAACGCGGCCGCGGTGATGCGCCGGGGCGCACCGACCGGGGACTTCCACAGGTGCTTGGCGTAGGCGAAGGTGCGGTCGTACTCCACCAGCGCCGGGAGCTGCTCCGGCACGCGCGGGGGCAGGATCAGCTCGGTGCGGCCCTGGCCGCCCGTGGCGTGCAGCAGGCCGCGCAATTCCTCGGACAGCACCGGGTAGCCTCCGGCCCACTTGCCGGTGGTCGGGATGGTGCGCGACCACAGGTCCCGGCCGGTCTGGCTGGGGGAGCCCATGAGTACCGCGTCGTCCCAGTGGCGGCGCAGCGCCTGCCACAGCAGCGTGAACGCCTGGCGGCAGGTGACGACGTCGGCGCCGTCCGGGTCGAACCACTCCCCCATCGAGCGGATCTCGGTGGCGGCGCTGTCCGGGGCGGCGGCGGGGGCGTAGCGGCCGACCGGCTGGCGCTGGTGGACGAAGTGCCCGGCGAGCTTGTCCCGGCCGGATCCGACGGCGGTGGTCCACCGCTCGGACGGGGTGTTCAGCCAGGCGGCGACCGCGTCCTTGAGCGTGGAGTAGCGCTCGGCGCCGTCGTGCCACGGGGCGCCGGCGGTGATGTAGATGCGCTCGGTACCGGGCGCGGCGTGCAGGACGGCGTCCAGGATCTCCCCGGGGGTGCGGGCGCCGAGGTCGAGGCGCACCACGCGGTCGCGCACCGCGAGGTCGCCGGTCGCCGCGTCCAGGAACACCGTGGCGCGGGCCTGCTGGACGAAGTTCGGGCGCTTGGACACCAGCCCGGTGGTCACGGCCTCGAACCGCGCACCGGCCGGGCCCTCCGGGAGGGCGGGCAGCTCGCGCGGCCCGACAGCGACCGGAGCGACCGGAGCCGTCAGGACGGCCGGGGCAGCGGCGACGGGCGCGGCCGGGGCGGGCTGCTCGACGACGGCCTGGCCCTCGACCTCGGCCAGCACCTCCGTCGCCGGGGCGGCCGGGGTCTGCTGCTCGAGTACGGCGGCGGGACGGGTCAGCGCCGGAGCGACCGCGGCGGCGGGCTCGGCGACCGGCTCCGCCTTCGGCGCCTCGACGGGCGCGGGCACAGCGGTGGCGGCCTGGTCGTCGGTCTTGGCGGTCCGGACGGCGGCCGGGGTCGGGTCCAGCAGCGGGGCGATCCGCACGACGTCGCCGACCGACAGGCCCGAGGCCTTCGCGATCGGCGCGGCCTGGGCGCCCTCGTACCCCGCGAGCCCGGCAACCCGGCGCGCACGCTGGGCGGTGAGCTTGTCCAGCTCCTTCCGCGCGGCCGCGACCTGCTTCTCGGCGGCCGTGATCTCGGCGCGCAGCTCGCGCAGACCGGCGAGCTCGGCGGTGTACGTCTTGCGGTCCATCAGGCGCCGCCTTCCGCAGTGACGGGCGCGGTGGCGCGCTCCGCCGTTTCCTGGTCGATGCGGGCCAGTGCGGCCTTGAAGACGGGGACCAGGTCCTCGTTCATCACGTAGCCCGTCGTGCGCTGGTAGGAGGGGTTCTCGGGGTCGTACTGCGCCTCGACGGGCTGCGGCATCCCGACGGGCCAGCGCTTCTTGGCGGCGCCCCGGTTGACGGCCTTGGTGATCGCACCGGACCGGCCGCGCAGGGACTCCGACCCGTCGGGGCCACGCAGGTGGTCGGAGGCGACCCAGCCCTCGCCTTCGGCGGCGAGGCGGATGATCTGCACGGCGGTGGCCGGCAGGTCCCGCAGAAGTTGCGCGGCCCTGGTGACGGTCCACTGCGCGTCTTGGAGCACCGGCGCCGCCCCGTGCTTGCCCAGCAGCGCGAAGAGCTCACGCGCCAGATCCTCGGATACGCCTTCCAGCACGAGCCTCATCTGAACCCCCTCATAGTCCCATGGCGTTGGCTAACTCCACATAGAGTAGCGCCGCGACGATTCCTGGAGGGGTTTTACACGGGGTCATGAATGGGGTTATTGAGCGGACCCGTTCCCCGGGTGTGGTTGATCGCCTGCGTCGGCGTTCCATAGACTCGCCGACCTCGTGTACGGCGACCGGCCGGGCGGATCGACGGCCGTTCTCCGGGACGCGGTTCGGCCCGAGGGTCCGCCGGCGGCCTGCGGCCCGGGGTGCGGGTGGTGTCGGTGGCCGGTTCTAGGGTGCCCCCGTGAATGTGGATGATCTTCAGTGGCAGTGGGGCGACCACGGTGGTGTCCTGCCGCGGCTCGTGGACGAGATCCTCGAACGCGGCGGCCTGGCGGCGCTGGTGGAGGCGGCACGAGAGCGTGAGGACTGGTTCTGCGCCGAGGGTGCGGTGCGGGGGCTGTGCGCGGCCGGGGAGTTCGGGCGGGCCTGGGCGGTGGTGGAGCCGTTCGCGGCCACCGGATGGCAGCCGGCGGTGCGGGCGGGCGCCGACGTCCTGTTGCGGTGGGGCCACACCGACCGGGCGCTGGAGCTGGCGCGCCCCAGGGAGCCGCAGGGGAACGCGGCCGATGTGTGGCGGGACTACGCCGAGGTGCTGGTCGGAGCCGGGCGGGTGGACGACGCAATCGGGGTGCTCGACCCGTACAAGTGCGGCGGGTGGGCGCTGGGGAAGCTGGTGGAGCTGACCGAAGGCCGGGGACGCGACGAGCGGTTGCTGGAGCTGCTCGCCCCGATCGCCGAGGAGTTCCGGCACGGCCCCGGGCAGTGCGGCGTCCGTAACCCGTGGCACGTCCTGCCCGCACAGGCCCGGGTCCTGGAGCGGTCCGGCCGCGCGGACGAGGCGATCCGGCTGCTCGGCGCGGACGTGGCCGCGCGCCGGGACGGGCTGCGGACCACCATCGAGTTCTATGTCCGGCTGCTGGCGCGGCACGGCCGGATCGAAGAACTGCGCGACCTCGCCACCTGCCCCGAGCTGCGCGCCGCCCCGGGACCGTACGTGACGGCGCTGGAGGACCTGGGGCGGGCAGCGGAAGCGGAGGCGTACCTGCGCGACCTCATCGCCGCCAGGCAGCCGGGCTGGCACGAGAACGCGCTGATGGAGTTGCTCGTCCGCCAGGGCCGGTTCGACGACGCGATCGGTGCGGTGGAGCACACCTTCGACGACCTCTACGACGGGAACCTTCTCCACTCGGCCATGCTCCTGCTCGCCGAACAGGGCCGGCACGACAAGGCCCTTGAACTCACGGAGGGACGCAGCCCCGAGTTCCTCGCGGAGAACGAGGCGTTCTGGCTCCGGTCCGACCGGTGGTGGCTGATGGGAGAGGCGGGACGCGCCCGGGAAGCCATCGCGGAGATCGAGGCCCTGCCGGCCGACGAGGTCGACGACCGCGAGACGACCATCGCCTGGCTGCTCGCCCGGGACGGCCGCGTCGAGGAGGCCGTCGCCCTCCTGCGCCCGCTGCCCGGCAAGCGGGCCGCGACCGACCTGGCCGAACTGCTGGTCCGACAGGGCCGCTTCACCGAGGCCATCGGCGTCATCCCCGGCGTGGCCGCCCAGCGCGAGGAGGAACGGCGCTTCTGGACGGATTGGAGGAAGCGCAGGAAGGCTGCCGCGGGCGACGACCGAGGGGGTGGTGAAACGCCGCCGTTCTGACCGGTGGAGCCGTGCGGCTGGCACCGGCCGCACGCGCGGGAAGAAGAGGCCCGCCGCAGGCACGGGTCAGGGCCTGGGCTTGGGCCCTGGGCCTCTGGACGAGCGCGGCGCCGTTTTTCATCGATGTCGCTGATTTCACGTCAACTTCCTTGCCGCTGCGGGTGTTTGGTGCCGCGTACGGTCGTTTTTCCGGCGAATCCGGCGGGCTTCCGTCGGCCTCGTCGGTGCCGGCCGCCACGCGGATCCCGCCGAGGAGCAGCGCGCGGAAGGCGGGGTCGGCGTACGACTCCCTCGGTGTGGCCCATGCCGGTGTACCAGGACCGGCCGCCCTGGACCTGCCCGCGCGATGCGCCGGTCCCGCGGCTCGTGCGCGGACACGCCGAGCAGGGCGGGGGCCGTACCGGGGACGTACTCGGAAGCCGCGCCCCCGGACGCTACGCCCGCAGGTGCCGCAGGACCGAGGCGAAGGCCCGGGCGATGGCGTCGCGGACCTCGTCGATGTGGTCGAGCGTCTCGAAGCCGTGGTGCCCGTTCGGGACGTCGATCAGCTCCAGTTCCGCCTTGTGCTCCTGCGCCGCCGCCACGAACTCCGCGACGGCCGCCGCGACGGCCGCCGCCTCCAGCCCGGCCCGGGTCAGCACGATCGGCAGCCGGCCCGCGCCGGCGAGCGCCTCGACCGGGTGGAAGTGCTCGTCGACGGCCTCCCAGCCGGGCAGCGGCGCGAGTATCGGATAGCTCGCGGCCAGGCAGCGCAGCCACGCGGGCGGGGTGGCCAGCCAGTCGGTGGTCAGCAGGCCGCCGCCGGAGAAGAACCAGAGCGCGATCCGGTCGCCGTCCACCCGGGGGTGGGCGCGCAATGCGTCGACGGCCGCGGCGATCTCCTCGGCGGCCTGCGGGTAGGCGTGCAGGTCGTACAGCCGGTGCTCGACGGTCGCGCCGATGACACCGAGGCCCGCCGCGTACTTGCCGTAGCCGATGTACATCGGCCAGTCGCGCGGGGTGGGCCGGACGTCTTCGGAGACCGGGCCGCCGTGGACGAACAGGATCGCCGGCAGCGGGTCCGCGAGGGCCTGCGCGGAGTCTGCCGGGAAGTAGGAGTCTGCCGGGAAGTAGAGGTCGAGGTTGTCGATCCGCTCGCGCGGGCGGTCCGGCAGCGGGCGTTCGGGCAGGTCCAGGATGTGCGGCCGCGCGAAGGGGGGCTCCTCGGCGGCGGGCGGCGGGGCGATCCGGTGTCCCTCGCCGGCGGCGGCCCGGATCAGGATGCCGGCCAGGTCCGCCGGGCGGGAGAGCATCGGCCAGTGGCCGGTGTCGAGGTCGAAGAAGCCCACCCGGGGGTCGGTCAGCGGTTTGAACTGCGGCAGGCCCGAGCCGACCATGGCTTCCACGCCGGCGATGCCGGTGCCGCCGGCGGTGCAGAAGATCCCGGAGGTCGGCACGGCGGTGTACGCCCCGGTGAGCCGCAGCGGCTCGGTGAGGGTGGCGGCGGGCTGCGGGGTGGCCTCGGCGGTCAGCCGGTCCAGCGCCCGGGCG
>NZ_JAFLNG010000201.1 GCF_017427025.1 Streptomyces sp. FH025 | reverse complement strand
CGCCGCCGACATCTACGTCCGCGCCACCGGCTGAGCCGCCCGGGTGCTCGTCGGAACCGGGTCCGCCGTGGTGGTGGCCCGGCGGGCCGGGGCCTGGCCCGCGAGCATGGCGGCGAGGGCCAGCACGAGGCCGAGGAGCTGCCACGGGGTGAGGGTCTGGCCGAGGACGACGAGGCCGCCGACCGTGGCCACCACCGGGTTGATCAGTCCGAGGAAGGACGCGGGCCCGGCGCCGAGGTGCTCGATGCCGCGGAACCACAGGACGTACCCGAGCGCCGTGCTGAACAGCCCGAGGTAGGCGAAGCCCGCCAGGTTGGTGGCGCTCATGGCGGGCGGCGCGCCCTCGACCAGCGCGGCGAGCGGCACCAGGAACGCCGACCCGGCGAGGAGCTGCCAGGCGGTCAGGTCGAGCAGGGTGGCGCCCTCGGGGCGGCCCCAGCGGCGGGTGAGGACGGTGCCCATGGCCATCAGCCCGACCCCGGCGACCATCGCGGCGATCCCGATGCCGTCCAGCTTCGCGCCGCTCTTCAGCACCAGTAGCGCCACCCCGCCGACCCCGGCCAGCCCGGCGAGCAGCGCCCGCCGTCCGGGCCGTACGCCGAGCACGCCGATCGAGAAGCCGGCGACCAGCAGCGGTTGGATCGCCCCGATGGTGGCCGCGACGCCGCCGGGCAGGCGGTACGCGCCGACGAACATCAGGGGGAAGAACAGCCCGATGTTGAGCATCCCGAGCACTGCCGCACGCCCCCACCAGCGACCCCGGGGCAGTTTGCGGCCGATCAGCAGCAGGAGCAGCCCGGCCGGGAGGGCCCGCAGCGCGGCGAGCAGCAGTGGACGGCCTTCGGGCAGCAGCTGGGTGGTGACCAGGTAGGTGGTGCCCCAGGCGGCCGGGGCGAGTGCGGCGGTGGCGGCGATCCCGGCGCGCTTGCGGTCCATGACGTTCCCCTCAACGTTGATTATCTGAACGTTGAGATATTTTCTACGCCTCGAGGTCTGCGAACGTCAAGTATGTGAATGTTAAGATATCTAGGGCAGTCGGACAGTCGGTCGGACGGCAGCTCCCGGAGGGTGGACCACCATGCAGCAGCGCGACACCGTCGATGACATCGCCGAGCAGTGGGCCAGGAACCGCCCGGACCTGCCCCTGGAGGCGATGGCCCTGATCGGCCGGCTGCGGCGGCTGAACGTCCGGGTCGACAACGCCCTGCGCGAGTACTTCGCCACCTGCGGCCTGGACTCCTCCGAGTTCGACGTCCTCGCCACCCTGCGCCGCTCCGGCGAGCCCTACGAACTCAACGCCCGCGCCCTGCTCAAGTCCGCCATGGTCACCTCCGGCGCCATCACCAACCGCGTCGACAAGCTCTCCGCCAAGGGCCTGGTCGAGCGCAACCCCTGCCCGAACGACCGCCGCGCCGTCCTGGTCCGCCTCACCCCGGCCGGCAAGGAGCTGATCGACGCCGCGATGCCCGGCCACATCCGGAACGAGGAGCGGATCCTCACCGCCCTCGACGCCGACGAGCGCGCCCAACTCGACGCCCTGCTCCGCAAGCTCCTCATCGCCCATGGCGACACCGAGCCGCTCCTCGGCTGATCCCCGCCTCGGTGTACGGCGTGCGGCCGTAGCGGTTCGACGGTTCGCGTGTCCACGACCCGCCCGGCCGCGTTATCCCACCGGGACGCCGCACCGGAGGAGAGGCTCGATGAAGCACAAGACCCCCAGGGAGATCGCCGTCGACGACCAGCTGCGGGCGGCGGGGGCGGAAGGTGCCCAGTGGCTCGCCGCCGCGGGGTGGGGGCCGCCGGTGAAGGTGCCCCTGCAGAACGCGGCCAAGTGGCAGCAGGAGACCCGGGCCCGGATGTTGGCCGCGCAGATGGACGAGTCCTGCACGTGGTGCGACCACCTGCTCGACGGGGGGCCGCAGCCCGTCGTCGTCCACGCCGAGCACCCGACCCACCTGGTCTGCCGCGCCTGCTCGATCGGCGCCCGCCCCGCCCGCCTCTGCCTGGACTGCGGGCAGCCGGCCGGCTCAAAGTCCGCGCTGGACGGCCGGGAGGACGTCTTCATGGGTGCGGTGGCGATCTACACCCGCCTCCGCTGCGTCGCCTGCTTCCGCGCCGACCCGCTCAACGGGACCTTCGGTACGGGTGGGTACTGAGGCGGCCTCGTCCCGGGCCGGGCAGCGGCGAGGTGGTCGGGCCGTGAGTCCGGGCCGTGAGTCTGGGGCGGGTCAGAGTCGGGCGATCAGGGCGTAGCGCTCGTCGTTCACCGGGCCGCCCCAGAGCGCGGTGTCGCCGCTCAGCGGCTCGATGTGCAGCTCGGCGACCAACGGCCGTATGGCTGTGGCGAGTTCGTCCGCCGTGACGCCGCCGTCCCACGGCAGGTGCTCCGCGCCGGCGACGTACGGCCGTACGGGCCGGCCTGCCTCGCGCCAGCGGCCCTCGACCAGGACGAGCCGACCGCCCGGCCGGAGCAGCCGCACCCAGGCGCGCAGGGCCTGCTCCGGCGCGGGCAGGGTCCAGATCAGGTGGCGGCAGAGCAGCACGTCGAAGCGGCCCTCGCGGAACGGTGGCGCCGCCGCATCGCCCACCACGAAGTGCCCCGGCAGCCCGGCGGCCGCCAGTTTGGCCCTCGCCCGCGTGACCATCCGCGGTGCCAGGTCCACCCCGCTGACCCGGTGGCCGTCCGCAGCGATCAGCTGCGCCAACGACCCCGTCCCGCACCCGACATCCAGTACGTCCGCAGGCCCCGGCGGCAACCAGCGCCGCACCCGCCGAGCCCAGGCCTCCCGCGTCGGTGCCGCCCGCAACCCGTGATCCGGCTCGTCGTCGAAGCCCGACGCGGCCGCGTCCCAGTACCCGGCGATGGCTCGGCTGGAGTCGCTCATGCCGGGCATTGTCGCAACCGGCACCGACATTTGGGCCGGGGCGGCGACACGGGGGATCGGTCAGGTTGAACTCCCGTGGCGCCGGTCGTCCGCCGGCCGGGCACTAGCCGCCGATGGGGAAGGGGATGCCCCGGCGGTCGGCGGACAGTGATCGGCGGATGGCGTTGACCAACTGCACCTGCGCCCGGGCGGGCGCCTGACGGGCCTGCTCGAACTCGTCCGGGGGGAGTGGGTTCGTCAACGGGCCGCGGGTGCGTGCCACCTGGTCGAGGAAGGTATCGACGGCGAGGCCGAACTCGTGGATCGCAGCCGCGACTTCGGCGGGGGCGACCAGACTTGCGCGCATCAGAGCCGCGCTCCACTCGCCCCAGTCGTAGTCCCAGCCCCGCCGGTCGCCGTGGGCCCGCCTGAGCTCCATCGTGAACCTGGCATAGTGGCCGAGCAGTTCCTGGTAGGCGGCGAGCTGCTGGTCGCGTGACCACTGCCGGTCCTGGGCGCTGCGGGTGACGATGCCGCCGACCAGGACGCCTACGGTGGCGGAGAGTGCACCCGCCGCCGTCGTCATCAGCGTGTCCAGCACCGTGCCTCCCGGGCGGGGCGTCGACCAGCAGCCCCAGCGTAGTTGTTTCGGCCCGCCGCGCCCGGTCGTTCTTGCACGCCCCGGTCCGCTGAGGACCGGTGGCTGCCAGGCGTAGTCGGGGGCGGAGTGGCTGAGGAGGGTGCGGGTGGGGAGGAGGCCGATGGCTCGTGGCATGGCATCAACACCCTTGTGGCTAGCGGGCAGTGAAGCGCTGGAAGGCCCCGGTGGCGACGGTCCGCGCTGTGGGTGAACGGGGTCACCTCGTCGCGTCGGGTGGCGATCGCGCGCGGGCGGGGCCGGTCGGATCGCGGTTGATTCCGGGTTGTTATCAGGTGATCGCGGCGGACCCCGAGACTCGGGGCCGCGCGAAGCGGCATGATGTGGTCCGCTGTTTCGGTGAGATCGATGACGGGGCGTGAAATGACGGAAGGTCAGAGTCCCTACCCGGAAGATCATTTCAGTGGGGGTGGCGGCTTCGAGGGGGTGCGGCTCTGGGCCGACGCGGCGGCCGGGCGGGCGGAGCTGCTGCTGCCGCCGGATCCGACGGGGCCGCCCCGGATCATGTTGGACGACCAGGACCTCCGGGACCGGGCGATCGACGAACTCGATCGGATAGAAGGCCTGTTGGGGGAGGGTGACGAACGGCGCCCGGTGCTGGCCGCACGGCTCGGCGCGCTGCTGGGGTGGCGCCACCTTCAGCGGGAGAGCGAGCCGGCGGACCGGGAACGGGCGATTCGGCTGCTTCGCGAGGCCCGCTCCGCCGTTCCCGCCCTGCCGGCGTGGGAGATGCGGCGGGCCGGGCTCGCGCTCGTCATGCTGCTGCTCCCGTTTCCGCGGATCGAGGCGACCGGCCGGGCCGCGTTCGGCGAGATGATCGCCTACCAGAGCGCCAACGCCGCGGCGTTCCACCCGGACAACCCCGCCTTCGCCGAGGCGCACGCCCTGCTGGAGGAGCTCGCCGACGTGCCCTGGCCGGCCGAACTCGCCCGGCGGCTGGACCTGATGCGGACGGTGCTCGGGCTGGCGAACGGCGGCGTGGACCAGTTCTTCGCCGCCATGGGGCCGATGTTCGACGCGCTGCCACCCGACTTCCCGTTCCTCCAGCAGTTCCGCGTGATGCGCGACTTCATGCCCGATGCCGCCTCACCGTCCGACGAACCCGCGCAGGGCCCGGAGCCCGAGCAGCAGCCCGCGAAGAGCCCGGAGGTCGAACAGCGGTCCGCGAAGAGCCCGGCGGCCGAGCAGGAGTCCGACGAACGGATGCGGGCGATGCTGCTCGCCGCGATCAACATGTCGGTGCCGGGATCGTTCTCCCAGGCCCAGGCCGACGACCTGGCGGATCTGGTGCGCACCGCCCGGGTCCACGACACCGACGATCCCGAAGCCCCGGCCGTCGACGCGATCGCGTTCGCGATGCTCAAGTTCGTCGAGGCGATCCGGGACTCCGACCTGGACGGCCTGGCCGAGGCGATCGAGCAGCTGGGGCGCGGCGGTGAGGGGCTCCCACCGGACAACGCCTGGCACCAGACCATCAGCGCCCTCATGCCGCTGCTGCTCGCCCTCGCGCCGAACCTGGGCGGGAACCAGCAGGACCGGGAGACGGCGGAGCGGCTGATGGCCGAGGCGGTGGGCCGGTTCGCCGCGGAGAGCCCGTCGGCGGCGAGCGGCGCCTTCTTCGGCATGTCGCGGGTGCTCGCCATCCGGGTCCGGATGGACCGGTTGGTGCAGGAGGAGGACGCCGAGGGGATGGAGGAGTGCCTCGCGGAGGTGCGGGCGCTGCGCGAGGCGGGCCTGCCGGGGGAGGTGGTGCCGATCTCCGAGATGGTGCTCGGCGACGTCTACCAGCAGCTCGGCCGGTTGCGGGACGACCCGCGCCTGGTGGAGACCGGTCTGGAGTACAGCATGGCCGCCGTGGAGGCCCTGGCGCCGCTCGCCGAGAGCGTGGGCATGCTCGACGCGTGGCGCACCTCCCTCGCGACGATCCGGGGCGGCCTGGCCAAGGACCCCGAGTTGCTGCGGGCGGAGTTCGAGGCACCGCAGCCCGAACCGCCCGAGGGCGCACTCGGACGAACCCACGCGGCGCGGATTCGTGGCCTGGCCCGCGCGGTGCAGGCCGAGATCACCAACGACCGGGACGACCTCGACCGCGCCATCGAGAACCTGGCGGCCCTCCGGGCGGACCTGGACGCCAACCGCGGCGGATACGGCGACGCCGATCTGCTGTGGTCGCTCGCCGACCTGTACCGGCGCCGGAACGACACCGAACTCGACGACCCCGCACACGCCGCGCAGGCCATGGTGGAGTCCTTCGAGGCGCTGGCCGCCGACGTGCTGCTGGAGGCCACCGCCGAGCACCGCCTGCTGACCGCCCGCAACGGTGCCTCGCGAGCGCTCCAGGCGGCCTGGTGGGCCGGCTCCCACGGGCAGACGGAACGCGCGGTGACCATGCTGGAGCTGGGCCGGTCGATGGTCCTCCAGGCCACGGCGGTCGCGGCGGAGGTGCCCGAACTGCTCGCCGCGCGCGGTCATCGGGAGCTGGCCGAGGCGTGGCGGGAGGCCGGTGCCGGGACGGAGGCGGGCGGGCTGCCGAGCCGGCTGCGCCGCCAGGCCCTGGACGCGCTCGGGTACCGGGCCGGCTCCGGGCCGTTCGAACCGGCCACCCTCGACGAGCTGAAGGCGGGCCTGGGGCCGTCCGAGGCGGACGCGCTGGTCTACCTGGTGCCGGGCGGCTCGGCCCCCGGCATGGCGGTGATCGTCGGCCCCGACCTGGAGCCCGGGGTGCTCGCCCTGCCGCTGCTCGCCGCGGACGGGCGGGCGCCGCTGGAGGAGTACCTGAACGTCTCGGCCGAACGTTCCCGGCTGCTCAAGGAGGGGCCTGGTGAGCGGCGGGAGGAGGCGAAGGAGGTGGAGGAACGGTGGGAGCGGGCGCTGTCCGCACTGGCCGACTGGGCCCTGCCGGCCGCCGTCGCCCCCGTGCTCCAGGGTGTCGCCGAGCGCCTGGCGGCCAACCCCGGGCGGCACCGCGGCCGCCCCGGCGGGCCCCGGTTGGTGCTGGTGCCGTGCGGCAACCTCGGCGTGGTGCCCTGGCACGCCGCGCGGCTGCCCGAGGGAGCCCCGCACCGGTACGTCTGCGAGATCGCGGTGCTCTCCTACGCCGCCTCCGGACGGGAGTTCCTGCGCGCCGCCGCCCGCGAGCGGCTCTCGCCGGGCGGGCGGGCGGTCCTGGTGGCCGATCCGCGCCTGGACCTGACCTTCTCCGAGCGGGAGGTGCTCGCGCTGCGCGACGACTGCTACCCGGAGGCCGAACTCTACGGCGCCTACGTCGAGTCGGCGGATCCGCCGGTCGCCGAGGGAACGCCCGAGGAAGTGCTCGGCCTGCTGCCCGGTGGGCCGTCGGAGGCGGAGCCGGTCGCGGTGCTGCACATCGCCTCGCACGGCACGGCAGGGGTGCGGCCCACCGTGTCGGCGCTCAACCTGGCCCTGCCGCCCGGTGGTTCACCGGTGCCGGACGGAGCCCCGGACGCCGGGATGCTGACGGTGAGCCGGCTGCTGGACCGGCCGTCCGGCGCCGCCGCACCCGCCGGCCCCCTGGTGGTGCTGAGCGCCTGCGAGACGGACCTGAGCACCCGGGACCACGACGAGGCGCTGACCCTGGCGACGGCCTTCCTGGCCGCCGGGGCCAAGGACGTGGTCGGTTCGCGCTGGACCGCCCGGGACGGCGCGACGGCGCTGATGATGGCGGTCTTCCACCACCGTCTCGCCGTGCACGGCCGCAGTCCGGCGGACGCGCTCCAGGACGCGCAGCGCTGGATGCTCGACCCCGGGCGCGTCGCCCCGCCGGACCTGGACCCGGAGCTGGCGCGCGAGGTCGGGCAGCCGTACCTGGACCGACTGCCGGTGTGGGCGGCCTTCGTCCACCAGGGCCACCCGGGCGCCGCGCCCCGGCCGTACCGGGAGAACCGGCCGTACCGGGAGAAGCCGCACCAGGAGAAGCCGCACCGAGAGAAGGAGGAGGCATGACCGCGGAAGCGCTGCTGGCGCTGCTCCGCCGGCACTGGGACGACGTGGCCGCCGCGCTCGACGAGCGGCACCGGGAGGTGCTGCTCGCCCGGCTCGACGCGCTGGCCGGGCTACAGGGGGGCGACGAGATGGCCGTTAAGCGGGCGTTGCACGGGGTGAAGCTCGCGCTGCTGCCGCTGCCGCTGGACCACCCGGTGCGCCGGGCGCTGGACGGCGTACGGCTGGTCGCCGCGGACCCCCGCCCCGCCGCGGGGGCGGCGCGGGAGCTGCTGGACTGGCTGTCGGCGTCCACCGCTCAGTCCGTCGAACAGCCCGTCGAACAGTCGGACAGGCAGCCGGACGAACGGCCGGACGAGCAGGCCGGTACCCGGGAAGCCGACGCGCTGGTCGCCGAGGCCCAGCGGCGCCTGCTCGCCGCGCCCGCGCTCAGCGACGCCCAGCTCGACTCGCTCCGGGTGCCGGACGCCGGGCTGATCCGGTTGCTCGACACCGAGGGCGAACCGCGTTTCCCCGCCTTCCAGTTCGCCGCCGACGGCAGCCCGCTGCCGGTGGTGACCAGGATCAACGCCCTGCTGCTCGCCGACCAGGACCCGTGGGGCGCCGCCGACTGGTGGCTGGGCGGGAACAGCTGGCTGGGCGGCACGCCCGCCCGGTTGCTCGGCCTGGTCTCCGACGACCTGCTGACCGCCGCCGCCGTCGCACTCACCGAGGGGGACTGATGCCGCCCCAGGCCCCGCCCCCCGACTCCGAGACCTTCCGGATGGACCCGGTCCTGGAGACCCTGCCGGCCGGCACCGAGCTGTGGCGCTGCCACCAGACCCGGTACCCCGGTGGGGAGTTCAGCCCCGTACAGGCCGACGTGCACTTCGGCGGCAGCCGCTTCGACGGCACGCCGCTCGACCCGTACCCGTACCTCTACGCGGCGCCCGAACAGGCCACCGCGCTGGCCGAAGTGCTGCTCCGCGCGGTGCCGTTCGACGGGTCGACCGGCACCAGGCTGATCCCGCACGCCCGGGTGGCCGGCCGCTCGCTGACCGCGCTGCGCACCGCCGTGGACCTGCGGCTGATCCGGCTCGTCACCGAGGAGGACCTGGCCGCGATCTGCCAGGACTCCTGGCTGCTGGAGACCGAGGGGCCGGGCTACGCCCAGACCCGCCGCTGGGCCACCGCGCTGCGCGCCCGGGTGCCGCACGCCCAGGGCCTGCTCTGGCAGTCCCGGCGGCACCGGCCGAAGCGCGCGCTGGTGCTGTTCGGCGACCGCTGCGGGACGGAGCCGGTGAAGACCGACCCGGGCGGCTCGTTCCCGCTGGACACGCCCCAGGGCATGGCGGCGGCGAACCGGCTGCTGGCCCCGCTGCGCGCCGTCCTGGTGCCGCGTACGGCGGTGGAGGTGGCCGCGCCGTGACCACACCGACGACGGCGCTCGGCTTCGGCCGGGGCTACGACGAGCGGCAGCCGGTGATCGTGCTGCTGGACACCTCCGCCTCGATGGCCCGCCCGGCTGACCGGCCACGGATCGCCGAGCTCAACCGGGCCCTGGAGGAGTGGTTCGGCTCGGTGCGCGCGGAGCCGCGGCTGCGCGCCCGGGTCGAGGTGTGCCTGATCGCCTTCGACAGCGTGGTCCGGGTCTTCGACCCGGCCACCGGGGCGCTGGTGCCGGGCGCCACGGCCCGGGACGGGTCGCCCTTCGCACCGATCGACGGGCTGACGCCACCCGAGCTGCACGCGGACGGCTACACCAACCTGCTGCCCGCGATCCGGCTGGCGCTGGAGCTGGGCGCCCGGCGCCACCGGGAGCTGACCGCCCAGGGGCTCCCGGCGCTGCGCCCGCTGATCTGGCTGCTCACCGACGGCGCGCCCACCGACGAGTTCGGCCGGGCCCTGACCGCCGCCGAACTGGCCGCCGAGGCCGAGCAGTTGCGGCGGGCGGAGCGGGAGCGCGGCTGCGTCTTCTTCGTGGTCGGGGTGCAGGGGGCGGACCGGGACCTGCTGGAGGTGCTCGCGCCGAAGGCCACGTACATGCTGGAGCACCTCGACTTCGGCCGGATCTTCGACTTCCTCTTCCAGAGCGTGAGCCGGGTGCACAGCGACGACTCGGCCGCGCAGACCCACCAGCAGGTGGCCGAGTACGCGCTGCTGCGGCTGGCCATGAACGGCTACATCGAGGAGGGGCGGTGAGGGCGCCGGGCCGGATCGTGGCCGGCGCGATGGTCCAGGGCACCGGCCACCTGGCCACCGGTCGCGGCTGCCAGGACGCCTTCAAGGCGGCCGCCTCCCCGGACGGTTCGGCGCTGGTGCTGGCGGTCGCGGACGGGGCGGGCAGCCGGGCGCGCAGTGCGCTCGGCGCGCACCTGGCGGTGGACCTGGCCTGCCGGCTGCTGGCGGGCGACCCGCCGTCGCCGGACGCGGACGAGGACGGCTGGCGGGACTGGCTGGACGGTCGGGCCGGCGCGGTGCTGGACGGGTACCTGGGCGCGGTCCGGGCCCTGCTCGCGACCGAGGCCCCCGAGGACGGCGGCGGGGACGACGAGGACGCGCTGGCCGCCACCCTGGCGGCCGCCGTGATCCGTCCGCCGTGGGTCGCCCTCCTCCAGGTCGGGGACTGCTTCGGCACCGTACTGACCCGACCGGACGGTGACCGCGGCGAACTGTGCCGACTCGCCCTCCCGCCCCGGCGGCCCGCCGACTTCCTCTCCAGCCCCGACGCCCGGGAGCGGATGGTGACCGCGGTGCTGCACGAGCCGCGGCTGAGCGGCGTGGTGCTGGCCACCGACGGCTGCGCCCCGCTCGCCCTCGACCACCCCTCCGTCGAGGGGCTCCCGGTGGAGCACGGCCCGCTCGCCTCGCCGCGCTTCTTCCGGCCGCTGGCCGCCGCGCTGCGCGCCAACGGCGGTGACGCCGAGCCGCTGCGCGCGCTGCTCTCCGGCCCCCGGGCGGCCCGCAGCGGCGACGACCTGACGGTGCTGTGCGCCTTCTCCCCGGACGGTGGCCCGTGGTCGTGAACGTACTGGCCGCGGACGGACGGCGCTGGCGGCTGGCCGAACAGGTCGGCCAGGGCGGCGAGGGCGTGGTGTTCACCGTGGCGGAGCGGCCCGAGCTGGTGGCCAAACTGGTGCCGTACCCGCCCGATCCGGCCGACCACCGCGAGCGGATCGAGCGGCTGGTGCGCCAGCGGCGCGAGCCGCGCACCGTCCGGCTGCTGTCCGGCCGGCTCGGCACGGTGGCCTGGCCGCTGCTCGCGGTGCGCACGGCGCGCGGCGAGGGGCACGGCTACCTGATGGCCGACCTGCGCCCGCGCTACCACCCGCTGGACCGGCTGCTGTTCGCGGCCGGCCGGGAGCAGTACCTCCCGGGCGCGGACTGGGGGACGGCGCTACGGGCCGCGGCCGGGCTGGCCGCCCTGGTGGCGGCGGTGCACGCGGAGGAGTACCTGGTGGGGGACCTCAAGCCGGGCAACATCTGGGTGGACGAGCACGGCGGAGTCGCCCTGTCCGACGTGGACTCCTGGCAGTTCACCGACCGTGGACGGCTGTTCGCGAGCCGGCCGCGCACGCCCGGCCACATCGCGCCGGAACGGGTCGCCGACCCGGCCGCCGAACCGACCCGGGCGGCGGACGACTTCGTCCTGGCGGTGCTGGTCCACCAACTGCTGATGGCCGGTCTGCACCCGTTCGCCGGGCTGCCCGCGGACGGCGGCCCGTACCTCTCGCAGGACGACAACCTGCGGCACGGCCGCTGCCGGCTGGTCGACCGGCGCAGCGTGCTGCTGCCCGAGCCGCTGCCGCCGCTCGACCTGCTGCCGGTCGCGGTGCGCACCCTGCTGCGGGCCGCCTTCGGGGACACCGGCCGCAGCACGCCCGCGAGCCGGCCCACGGCGGCCGACTGGGCCCGGGTGCTCGGCGCGGAGCTGGGCGAACGACGGCTCCGCCGCTGCTCGGTGAACCGCCGGCACGTCCACACCGTGGAGCGGCCCTGGTGCCCGTGGTGCGATCTGGCCGA
>NZ_JAFLNG010000200.1 GCF_017427025.1 Streptomyces sp. FH025 | reverse complement strand
GCGGCCCGCAAGGCGACCCGTCACCGCGGCGAGGGCCAGTGGGGCATGGGCCACTTCACCCCCCTGAACGCCAACGAGCAGTTCAAGAAGGACGACGACGGTCTCAACGTACGGACACGTATTGAGACGATCTACGCGCACCGGGGCTTCGACTCGATCGACCCCGCCGACCTGCGCGGCCGGATGCGCTGGTGGGGCCTCTACACCCAGCGCAAGGAGGGCATCGACGGCGGCAAGACCGCGATCCTGGAGCCGCACGAGCTCGACGCCGAGTACTTCATGCTCCGCGTCCGGATCGACGGCGGCCGGCTGACGGTCCCCCAGCTGCGCGCGATCGCCGAGGTGTCCGAGCAGTACGCCCGGGGCACCGCCGACCTGACCGACCGCCAGAACATCCAGTACCACTGGATCCGGATCGAGGACGTCCCCGCGATCTGGCGGAAGCTGGAGGCCGTCGGCCTGTCCACCACCGAGGCCTGCGGCGACACCCCGCGCGTCATCCTCGGCTCCCCGGTGGCCGGCATCGCCGAGGACGAGATCATCGACGGCACCCCTGCCATCGAGGAGATCCAGCGCCGCTTCATCGGCAACCCGGACTTCTCCAACCTGCCGCGCAAGTTCAAGAGCGCGGTCTCCGGCTCCCCGCTGCTGGACGTCGCGCACGAGATCAACGACGTCTCCTTCGTCGGCGTGGTCCACCCCGAGCACGGCCCCGGCTTCGACCTGTGGGTCGGCGGCGGGCTGTCCACCAACCCCAAGCTCGGTGTGCGCCTGGGCGCCTGGGTCCCGCTGGAGCAGGTGCCGGACGTCTTCGGGGGCGTCATCGGCATCTTCCGCGACTACGGCTACCGGCGCCTGCGCAACCGCGCCCGGCTGAAGTTCCTGGTCGCCGACTGGGGCGTGGAGAAGTTCCGCCAGGTGCTGGAGGACGAGTACCTGAAGCTCGAGCTGATCGACGGCCCCGCGCCCGCCGAGCCCGCCGCCCGCTGGCGCGACCACGTCGGCGTCCACCGGCAGAAGGACGGCCGCTACTACATCGGCTTCGCCCCGCGCGTCGGCCGGGTCGACGGCAAGCTGCTCGGCCGGATCGCCGACCTCGCCGAAGCCCACGGCAGCGGCCGGGTGCGCACCACCACCGAGCAGAAGATGCTCATCCTCGACGTCGCCGAGGAGCACGTCGACGCGGTGGTGGCCGGCCTGGAGGCGCTCGACCTGCGGGTCACCCCCTCGCCGTTCCGCCGCGGCACCATGGCCTGCACCGGCATCGAGTACTGCAAGCTCGCCATCGTCGAGACCAAGCAGCGCGGCCGCACCCTCATCGACGAGCTGGAGAAGCGCCTGCCGGACTTCGCCGAGCCGCTGACCATCAACATCAACGGCTGCCCCAACGCCTGCGCCCGCATCCAGGTCGCCGACATCGGTCTCAAGGGCCAGCTGGTCACCGACGAGCACGGCGAGCAGGTCGAGGGCTACCAGGTGCACCTGGGCGGCGCGCTCGGCCTGGAGGCCGGCTTCGGCCGCAAGGTCCGCGGCCTCAAGGTCACCAGCGAGGGCCTGCCCGACTACGTCGAGCGCCTGCTGACCCGCTACCAGGCCGACCGCACCGAGGGCGAGCGCTTCGCCCAGTGGGCGGCCCGCGCCACCGAGGAGCAGCTTTCGTGAGCGAGCGAGCCGCGCCGTTCTTCTGCCCGTACTGCGGCGACGAGGACCTGCGCCCGTCCGAGGCCGGGCACGGCGCCTGGGAATGCCACGGCTGCCGCCGGGCCTTCCAGCTGAAGTTCCTCGGCCTGCTGTCCGCGACCAACCACGGGGGTACGTCTCATGAGCAGCACCGCGACTGACTACGAGGAGATCGCGGTACGGGCCGGGCGCGAGCTGGAGGAGGCCACCGCGCAGGAGATCCTGCGCTGGGCCGCCGACACCTTCGGCGGGCGGTTCTGCGTCACCTCCTCCATGGAGGACGCGGTGGTCGCCCACCTGGCCTCCTCCGTGTTCCCCGGCGTGGACGTGGTGTTCCTGGACACCGGCTACCACTTCGCGGAGACCATCGGCACCCGCGACGCGGTGGCCGCGACCATGCCGGTCAACGTCATCACCCTGACGCCGCGCCAGAGCGTGGCCGAGCAGGACGCCGAGTACGGGCCGAACCTGCACGACCGCGACCCGGACCTGTGCTGCTCGCTGCGCAAGGTCGAGCCGCTGAACCGCGGCCTCGGCGGCTACGACGCCTGGGCCACCGGGCTGCGCCGCGACGAGTCGCCGTCCCGGGCGAACACCCCGGTGGTGGCCTGGGACGCCCGCCGCCGCAAGGTCAAGATCGCCCCGATCGCCCGGTGGACGCAGGAGGACGTGGACGCCTACGTCGCCGCCAACGGCGTGCTGCTCAACCCGCTGCTGTGGGAGGGCTACACCTCGATCGGCTGCTCCCCGCTGTCCTGCACCCGCAAGCCCGGCGAGGGCGAGGACGCCCGCTCCGGCCGCTGGTCCGGCTCGGGCAAGACCGAGTGCGGCATCCACCTCTGACCCGCCCCCACACCTGACCCACCGTCAACAACCCCGTAAGGAAGACACGACGTGACAGCTCACACCCTGGCCGCCGACGGAGCCGCAGAGGCGGCCCGCGCGGCCGCCCCCTGCGAGCGCGGCGCCACCGTGTGGCTGACCGGGCTGCCGAGCGCCGGCAAGACCACGCTGGCCTTCGCGCTGGCCGAGCGGCTGCGCGCCGAGGGCCACAAGGTGGAGGTCCTGGACGGCGACGAGATCCGCGAGTTCCTCTCCAAGGGCCTCGGCTTCTCCCGCGAGGACCGGCACACCAACGTGACCCGGATCGGCTTCGTCGCCGAGAAGCTCGCCGCCAACGGCGTCAAGGTGCTCGCCCCGGTGATCGCCCCGTTCGCCGACTCCCGCGCCGCGGTGCGCGAGCGGCACGCGGCGGCCGGCACCGAGTTCCTGGAGATCCACGTCGCGACCCCGGTCGAGCTGTGCGCCGAGCGGGACGTCAAGGGCCTGTACGCCAAGCAGGCGGCCGGCGAGATCTCCGGCCTGACCGGCGTGGACGACCCGTACGAGGCTCCGGAGAGCCCGGAGCTGCGTCTCCAGACGCAGGGCCGCGCGGTCGCCGAGTCCGCCGCCGAGCTGCACGCCTTCCTGACCGAGAGGGGCCTGGCATGACCACCCTGACCGACAGCCCGGTCCGTACCGACGACAATCCCTTCGCGCTGTCCCACCTGGACGCGCTGGAGGCGGAGTCGGTGCACATCTTCCGCGAGGTCGCGGGGGAGTTCGAGCGCCCGGTGATCCTGTTCTCCGGCGGCAAGGACTCCATCGTCATGCTGCACCTGGCGCTCAAGGCCTTCGCGCCCGCCGCCGTCCCCTTCTCGCTGCTGCACGTGGACACCGGGCACAACTTCCCCGAGGTCATCGCCTACCGCGACCGCGTCGTCGCGCAGCACAACCTGCGCCTGCACGTCGCGCACGTCCAGGACTTCATCGACCGCGGCGTGCTGCGCGAGCGCCCGGACGGCACCCGCAACCCGCTGCAGACCGTCCCGCTGCTCGACGCCATCGAGACGAACCGCTTCGACGCCGTCTTCGGCGGCGGCCGCCGCGACGAGGAGAAGGCCCGCGCCAAGGAGCGCGTCTTCTCCCTGCGCGACGAGTTCGGCGCCTGGGACCCGCGCCGCCAGCGCCCCGAGCTGTGGTCGCTCTACAACGGCCGCCACGCCGTCGGCGAGCACGTGCGCGTCTTCCCGCTGTCCAACTGGACCGAGCTGGACGTGTGGCAGTACATCGAGCGCGAGGGCATCGAACTGCCCGAGATCTACTACGCCCACGAGCGCGACGTCTTCGCCCGCGGCGGCATGTGGCTGACCGCCGGCGAGTGGGGCGGCCCCAAGGAGAACGAGCCCGTCCAGCGGCGCCTCATCCGCTACCGCACCGTCGGCGACATGTCCTGCACCGGCGCCGTCGACTCCGACGCCACCACCATCCAGGCCGTGATCGCCGAGATCGCCGCCTCCCGGCTGACCGAACGCGGCGCCACCCGCGCCGACGACAAGCTGTCCGAGGCCGCGATGGAAGACCGCAAGCGCGAGGGGTACTTCTAACCATGACCAGCACCACCCCGGAAGCCGCCGCCACCTCGCTGCTGCGCTTCGCCACCGCCGGCTCCGTCGACGACGGCAAGTCCACCCTCGTGGGCCGTCTCCTGCACGACTCCAAGTCCGTGCTCGCCGACCAGCTGGAGGCCGTCGAGCGCGTCTCCCTGGGCCGCGGCCAGGAGACGCCCGACCTTGCGCTGCTCACCGACGGCCTGCGGGCCGAACGCGAGCAGGGCATCACCATCGACGTCGCCTACCGCTACTTCGCCACCCCCCGGCGCCGGTTCATCCTCGCCGACACCCCCGGCCACGTGCAGTACACCCGCAACATGGTCACCGGCGCCTCCACCGCGGAGCTCGCCGTCGTCCTGGTCGACGCCCGCAACGGCGTCGTCGAGCAGACCCGCCGCCACGCCGCCGTCGCCGCCCTGCTGCGCGTGCCGCACGTCGTCCTCGCCGTCAACAAGATGGACCTCGTCGACTACGCCGAGCCCGTCTTCGCCGCCATCGCCGCCGAGTTCACCGCCTACGCGGCCTCCCTCGGCGTCCAGGACGTCCTCGCCGTCCCGATCTCCGCCCTGGCCGGCGACAACGTCGTCGAACCCTCCGCCCACATGGACTGGTACGGCGGCCCGACCCTGCTGGAGCACCTGGAGACCGTCCCGGTCGGCAGCGACCCCAGCGCCGAGCCGGCCCGCTTCCCCGTCCAGTACGTGATCCGCCCGCAGACCGAGGAACACCCCGACTACCGCGGCTACGCGGGCCAGTTGGCCTCCGGCGTGCTGCGCGTCGGCGACACCGTCACCGTCCTGCCCTCCGGCCACACCACCACCATCGCCGGGATCGACGCGCTCGGCCGCGAGAGCGACCTCGCCTGGGCCCCGCAGTCCGTGACCGTCCGCCTCGCCGACGACCTCGACATCTCCCGCGGCGACCTCATCGCCGCCGGCCCGGCCCCCGCCCCCACCAAGGACATCGAGGCCACCGTCAGCCACCTCAACGAGCGCCCGCTGCGCGCCGGCGACAAGGTGCTGCTCAAGCACACCACCCGCACCGTCCGCGCGCTCGTCAAGGACATCTCCTACCGGATCGACATCGACACTCTCCAACAACGCCCCGCGCCCGAGGGGTTGAACGTCAACGACATCGGCCACGTGGTGCTGCGCACCGCCGAGCCGCTGGCCCTCGACGCCTACGGCGACAACCGCCGCACCGGATCGTTCCTGTTGATCGACCCGGCCGACGGCACCACCCTCACCGCCGGCATGGCGGGCGAGGCCTTCGAGACCGTACGCACCAACGACGCACCCGACGCATCCGAAGAGGAGGACTGGGTCTGATGCCCAGCGAGGCGTTCTCGGGCATGGACAAGGAAGGCGGCCGCATCGGCAGCGGCGTCCTCGGCAGCGGCCAGGGCGGCCTGACCCGATGTGTGGGCCGACAGGGCTGAGAACGCCCTGTCACCGGGCGGCTTCCCCCACGGCCGCCCGGCTTGCCCCGGCACACCGCTGCCGCGTGCACCACCTTCCCGATCGTCCACCCGGGACCGCCTCCTGACGGCCCGTCCGCGAACAGGACCCACCATGGCACCGAACCTGGCCGCTCCCTCCCATACCTTCTCCCGCCCCAACGCCGGACGGATCAGACGCCACGCCGTCACCGCCATCGCCGGACTGACCGCCGTGGCGCTGCTGTCGGCCTGCGGCTACGGCTCGAAGTCCGACGACAAGGCCAACACGGCCGCCACGTCGGCGGGTTCGGCCTCCGGCGCCAAGCTGTCCGCCGACACCGTGAAGATCGGCTACTTCGCCAACCTGACCCACGGCACCCCGCTGGTCGGCCTCCAGGAGGGCATCTTCCAGAAGGAGTTGGGCGCCACCCAGGTCAAGACCCAGGTCTTCAACGCGGGCCCCGCCGAGATCGAGGCGCTCAACGCCGGCTCCATCGACATCGGCTGGATCGGCCCCTCCCCCGCGATCAACGGCTACACCAAGTCCGACGGCAAGTCGCTGCGGATCATCGGCGGTTCGGCCTCCGGCGGGGTCAAGCTGGTGGTCAACCCGGACAAGATCTCCTCCCTGGACGACCTCAAGGGCAAGAAGATCGCCACCCCGCAGCTGGGCAACACCCAGGACGTGGCGCTGCTCAACTACCTTGCGGGCAAGGGCTACAAGGTGGACGCGGCGTCCGGCGCGGGCGACGTGTCGGTGGTGCGCACCGACAACAAGGTCACCCCGGACGCGTACAAGCAGGGCTCGATAGACGGCGCCTGGGTGCCCGAGCCGACCGCCTCCAAGCTGGTCACCCTCGGCGCGAAGGTCCTGCTCAACGAGAAGGACGTCTGGCCCGACAAGAAGTTCGTGATCACCAACATCATCGTCTCCCAGAAGTTCCTCAAGGAGCACCCGGACGTGGTGGAGGCCGTGCTGCGCGGCTCGGTGAACACCAACGCCTTCATCAAGGCGAACCCGGACAAGGCCAAGGCCGACGCCAACGAGGCGATCAAGAAGGAGGCCGGCAACGCGCTGGAGCCGGCCATCCTCGACCCGGCCTGGGCCGACATCGACTTCCTGGACGACCCGCTGGCGAACACCCTGCAGGCCGAGGCCGACCACGCCGTGACCGCCGGGCTCCTCAAGAAGCCGAACCTGGACGGCATCTACGACCTCGCCCCGCTGAACAAGGTCCTCGCCGCGAAGGGCCAGGCCGCCGTCGCGGACGCCGGGCTCGGCGTCAAGTAGCGCCCCGGCCCCTCCAGTTCCGCGGTCCGGCCCCCGCCCGCCCGGTCGATCCCCGATCGATGCCCACCGGGGCGGACGGGGCCCGGACCACGGCCCGAACTCGCAGCCCTCGCAGACCACTCACGCAGGAGGCGCCCGGATGACCCCGGCACTGACCACCTCGGCGGACGCGCCCGGCGCCGACGCCCCCGGCGGCGCACCCGCCGTCCGGATCTCGCACGTGCACAAGTCCTTCGGCCGCCCGGGCGCCCAGACCCACGTGCTGGACGACATCACCCTCGACGTCGCGCCCGGCGAGTTCGTCACCCTGCTCGGCGCCTCGGGCTGCGGCAAGTCCACGCTGCTCAACCTGGTCGCCGACCTCGACCAGCCCACCCGCGGCACGATCGAGGTGACCGGCGGCCGCCCCGCCCTGATGTTCCAGGAGCACGCGCTGTTCCCCTGGCTCACCGCCGGCAAGAACATCGAACTCGCCCTCAAGCTCGCCGGCACACCCCGCCCCGAGCGCCGCGCCGAGGCCGAGCGCCTCCTCGAACTCGTCCGCCTCGGCGGCGCGTACGGCAAGCGGGTGCACGAGCTGTCCGGCGGCATGCGCCAGCGCGTCGCGATGGCGCGCGCGCTCGCCCAGGGCAGCAAGGTGCTGCTGATGGACGAGCCGTTCGCGGCGCTCGACGCCATCACCCGCGACGTGCTGCACGACGAGATCACCCGGATCTGGGCCGAACGGAAGCTGTCCGTCCTCTTCGTCACCCACAACGTGCGCGAGGCCGTACGCCTGGCACAACGCGTCGTCCTGCTCTCCTCCCGGCCCGGCCGGGTCGCCCGCGAGTGGCGGATCGACCTGCCGCAGCCGCGCCGCATCGAGTCCGCCGGCGTGGCCGACCTGTCCATCGAGATCACCGAAGAACTGCGTGGGGAGATCCGCCGCCATGGCCAGCACTGACACCACGCTCACCAAGCCCTCCGACGACACCGGCGACACCGGCGACACCGCCTCCGTCGGCGCCGGCCTGGACGCCCTCGACTCGGTCACCGCGCAGCGCAGTTCACTCGGCGAGGTGCTGCGGACCAAGGCGCTGCCGCCGCTGATCGGCGTGCTGGTGGTGCTCGCGCTGTGGCAGGGCGCGTACAGCCTGCACGTCACCTCCTCGTACAAGCTGCCCAGCCCGGCGGACGTGTGGCGCTCCGCGCAGGACCTCTGGTACCAGGGCACACTGTTCTCGATCATCTGGACCAGCGTCTGGCGCGGCCTGTCCGGCTTCCTGCTGGCCGTCGTCATCGGCACCCCGATCGGCCTGGTGGTCGCCCGCGTCAAGCCCGTGCGCACCGCCATCGGGCCCGTCCTCCAGGGCCTCCAGTCGCTGCCCTCCGTCGCCTGGGTGCCCGCCGCCGTCATCTGGCTAGGCATCAACGACTCGATGATGTACGCGGTGATCCTGCTGGGCGCCGTCCCCTCCATCGCCAACGGGCTGGTGGCCGGCATCGACCAGGTGCCGCCGCTGTTCCTGCGCGCCGGGCGCACCATCGGCGCCACCGGCCTCACCGGCGCCCGCCACGTGCTGATCCCCGCCGCGCTGCCCGGCTACCTGGCCGGGCTCAAGCAGGGCTGGGCGTTCTCCTGGCGCTCGCTGATGGCCGCCGAACTCGTCGCCTCCTCCCCCGACCTCGGGAGGGGCCTGGGCCGGTTCCTGGAGGACCAGCGCGAGTTCTCCGACATGTCCGGGGTGCTGCTCGGCATCATCCTCATCCTGTTCGTCGGCATCGCCATCGAACTGCTGGTCTTCACCCCGGTCGAGCGCCGGGTGCTGCGCAACCGCGGCCTGCTGGCCGCCACCAAGTGAGGCACCGATGACGCCCGCCCTCCTGCTGATCGCGCACGGCAGCCGCGACCCGCGCCACGCGGCGACGGTGGCCGCGCTGGTGCGGGAGGTGCGGGCGCTGCGGCCCGCCCTGGAGGTGGCCACCGCGTACCTGGACCACTGCGCGCCGAGGATCCCGCAGGTGGTCGGGCGGCTGGCCGACGCGGAGGCCGTGGCGGTGCCGCTGCTGCTGAACCGGGCCTTCCACGCCAAGCACGACATCCCGGCCGCCCTGCGCACGGCCGGCTCCGCCCTGCCCGTCGCCGACGTCCTGGGCCCCTCGCCACTGCTGCTGGCCGCCCTCGACCGGCGCCTGGCCGAGGCCGGGCTGGACGTGGCCTCGGCCGCCGTCCGGGCCCGTACGGGCGTGGTGCTGGCGGCGGCGGGCTCCTCCGATCCGGCCGCCGACGCGGCGACCCGCGCGGTGGCCGCCGAGTGGCGCCGCACCCGAGGCTGGGCGGCCGTCGAGGTGGCCTACGCCTCCGCCGCCGGTCCGCGCGTCCCGGACGCCCTCGCCGCCCTGCGGGCGGTGGGCGTCGAACGGACGGCCGTCGCCCCCTACCTGCTGGCCCCGGGCCTGCTGCCGGACCGCATCGCGGAGGCGGCGGGCGGCGCGGACGTGCTGGCCGACGTCCTCGGCCCGGCCCCGGAACTGGCGGCCCTGCTGCTGGAGCGCTACGACGAGGCCCGTACGGCCGCCCCGAGCCTCGCCGCCTGAGCCGTCGGACGGCTCACCGAGGCGTCTTCTCCGCCCGGTGCAGGTGCTCGGCGGCCTCAAGCGCCTCCCAGTGCCGCGCCCGCCGGAAGTGCTGGTCGACACGGGCCGCGCGCTCCTGCTGCTGGTACCGCGCAGCTGCCGCGACGACCACGCTCAGCGGCACGACCTCGTCCGGGACGGCGACGGCGGCCTCGATCCACTCCCGCATGATGGCGGTCGGTGTCAGCCCCCGCTCCCGCGCCCGTCGCCGCACCTCGTCCATCACCGGCTTGGGCAGCCGCAGCGAGGTGGCGATCATCACCGACTCCGCCGCCACCGGCTCGCCGGGCTCGGCACCCATGATCTCGTCCTCGGTCAGTTCGTGGGTCTCGTAGTACTCGGCGATCGCTTCGAGTTCCACACCGCCGCCGGCCATCCGCGCCCCTTCGCCCGTCACCACTGCGCCCCCGCGGCGGCAGCGTGCCACCGGCCCCGCTCACGGAGCCAGCCGCTGCCACCCGAGCGGGTGACGGCGCGCGGAAGCGCCGACGGCGCGCACGGCAGGGGCCGTGCGCGCCGTCGGGCTGCTGCTGGAACGGGTCAGTCGAACTTGCGGCGCTGGCGGCCGGTGCCGTAGTTGGCGCCGGACTTGGTGCCGCTGCCGGGCCGGGCGCGGCCCGAGGAGCGGCCGATGAAACCGGCGGCCTGGGGGCGCTCGCCCTGGGCGCCTGCGGCGCTGAGGCGCTGCTTGGGGCGCGGGCGGCGCGGGTTGCCGTTCATGTCGACGTCGGTGGGCAGTCCGGAGCGCTTGCCGGGGCGGCGGCGCGGGGTGCCGGCCTTGGCCTCGGCGGGCTTGTCCGCGACGGCGGTCGGCGCGGCCGCGACGACCGGCACGACGGGGACGCCGCTGGGGGTGCGGGCGCCGGTGATCCGGGCCAGGTCGGCGTCGCCGGGGCGGATCTTGGTGACGGTGGGGCGGATGCCGGCGACCGTCATCAGCCGGTTGACCTCGCGGCGCTGCTCGGGCAGCACGAGGGTGACGACCGTGCCGGACTCGCCGGCCCGGGCGGTGCGGCCGCCGCGGTGCAGGTAGTCCTTGTGGTCGACCGGCGGGTCGACGTTGACGACCAGGTCGAGGCCGTCGATGTGGATGCCGCGGGCGGCGACGTTGGTGGCGATCAGCGCGGTGACCTCGCCGTCGCGGAACTGGTCGAGGACGCGGTTGCGCTGCGGCTGGGACTTGCCGCCGTGCAGGGCGGCGGCCATGACGCCGTTGGCGCGCAGCTGCTTGGCGAGCCGGTCGGCGCCGTGCTTGGTGTGCACGAACATGATCACGCGCCCGTCGCGGGAGGCGATGTGGGCGGTGGCGGAGGCCTTGTCGGCGGGCTCCAGCTGGAGGACGTGGTGGTCCATGGTGGTGACCGCGCCGGCCGAGGGGTCGACGGAGTGGGTCACCGGGTCGTTCAGGAAGCGCTTGACCAGCCGGTCGACGTTGCGGTCCAGGGTGGCGGAGAACAGCATCCGCTGCCCGTCCGGGGCGACCTGCTCCAGCAGCTTGCTGACCTGCGGCAGGAAGCCCATGTCGGCCATCTGGTCGGCCTCGTCCAGGACGGTGATCGCGACGTCGGAGAGGCTGACGTCGCCGCGCCCGATCAGGTCGTCGAGCCGGCCGGGGGTGGCGACCAGGACCTCGGTGCCGCGGCGCACGGCGTTGGCCTGCCGGCTGATGCCCATGCCGCCGACGACGGTGGTGATCCGCAGGTTGACGGCGGTGGCGTAGGGGGTGAGCGCCTCGGTGACCTGCTGGGCGAGCTCACGGGTGGGCACCAGGACGAGGGCCAGCGGGTGCCGGGCGACGGCGCGGCTCCCCGCGGTGCGGGCGAGCAGCGGCAGGCCGAAGGCGAGGGTCTTGCCGGAGCCGGTGCGGCCACGGCCGAGCACGTCGCGCCCGGCGATCGAGTCGGGCAGCGTGGCGGCCTGGATCGGGAACGGCTCGGTGACGCCCTCGCGGGTGAGCGCGCTGAGGATCGCCTTGGGCAGGTCGAGTTCGGCGAAGGTGGCCGCCGGGGGCCGGGCCGGGGTGCCCTCGACGACGGTGAAGTCGGCGGGCTC
>NZ_JAFLNG010000020.1 GCF_017427025.1 Streptomyces sp. FH025 | reverse complement strand
CCGACGCCGCGCCTGGCCCCCGGTGCGGTGCTGGACCAGGGCTGAGGCCTACCCCAGGGGCACGCGCCACACCAGCTCGGTGCCGCCCTCGGGGAGGGTACGGGCGGTGAAGACGCCGCCCAGGCTGGTGGCCCGGTCGGTGAGGTTGGCGAGGCCGCCGAGGCGGCCGTTCTCGGGGAGGCCGATGCCGTTGTCGGTGACCGTGACGGTCAGCTCGTCGTCGGCGGCCACGGTGACCTCGGCGGCGTCGGCCCGGGCATGGCGGGCGGCGTTGGACAGCGCCTCCTCCAGGACGGCGACGGCCGCGTCCGCGACCTCGGGAGGCACGGCGATGTCGAGCAGACCGGTCGTCCGCAGGGCCGGGGCGAAACCGAGGGACCGGGCGGCGCGCTCGATCACCTCGGCGATGCGGGCGCGCAGTCCGGTCGCCGCCGGGCCGTTCTCGCGCAGGCGCAGGCCGAAGATGGTGGCGCGGATCGTCCTGACCGTCTCGTCCAGGTCGTCGATCGCCCGCAAGACGCGCTCGGTCGCCTCCGGGTGGTCGATGAGGCGGGTGGCGCCCTGGAGGGTCATGCCGGTGGCGAAGAGCCGCTGGATGGCCAGATCGTGCAGGTCGCGGGCGATCCGGTCGCGTTCCCGCAGCAGGGCGATCTGCTCCGAGTCCCGGCGGCGCTCGGCGAGTTCCATCGCCACCGCGGCCTGGCCGGCGAAGCCCAGCAGAGGGCCGGACTGGTCCTCCTCGAACAGCGGCGCGCCGGCGGCCCGGGCCAGCAGCAGCACGCCACGGATCCCGCGCTCGTCGGTGCCGACGGGCACCGCGACCGCCGGTCCCAGCCCCTGCCACCGTGGCGGCCCCGCCGTGATCCGCGGGTCCCTCCGGACGTCGGGGCTCACCACGAGCCCGCCGGTGCGGAAGGCCGCGCCCATGAACGAGCCCTCGACCGGCAGCACCAGACCGCGGTGCTCCCGCTCGCCGAGACCCACGGCGATCCGTACCTCCAGCTCGGCGGTCTCCGGCCGCGGCACGGCGACGACCGCGAGGTCGGCGCCGACGAGCTCGGTCGCCCGGGCGAGCAGCAGGTCCTGCACCTCCTGCTCCCCGCTGCCCGAGAGCAGGCTGCTGGTCACCTCGGCACTCGCCTCCAGCCAGCGCTGCCTCCGGCGGGCCCGGGCGTAGAGGCGGGCGTTGTCGATCGCCACCCCGGCGGCCACGGCGAGGGTGGCGAGCAACGACTCGTCCTCCGCGTCGAAGTCGCCCCCGCCCCGTTTCTCGGCCAGGTAGAGATTGCCGAACACCCTGTCCCTGATCCGGATCGGCACCCCGAGGAAGCTCCGCATCGAGGGGTGGTTCGGCGGGAACCCGTACGACGCCGGATGGTCGGCGAGCCGACTGAGCCGCAGCGGCTCGGGGTGGCGGATCAGTTCGCCGAGGATCCCGTGCCCCGACGGCAGGGCGCCGATCAGCTTGACCTGCTCGTCCGTGACCCCGACCGGGATGAACTGCGACAGCCGCTGGTCTTCGCCGATCACCCCGAGCGCGCCGTACTCGGCGTCCACCAGGACGACCGCCGCCTCCACGACGTGCTGGAGGGCCTGGGTCAGCTCCAGGTCGCGGCCGACCGCCAGCACGGCTTCCAGCAGGCTGTGCACCCGGTCCCGGGTGCCGCGGGCGGCGTCCAGCCGGGCCTGGAGCTCCTCCAGCAGCTCGTCCAGCCGCAGGTTCGGCACGGGGACGGGATGCTCCGATGTGCTGTCCAAAGGATCCTCCGAGGCTCGTCCCCCCGCTGCCCACTGACCAGCGTAGGCGCGCCCGCCGCGGCACGGCGGGCGCCCCGGCGCCGCTCGGGGTCAGGGCGCGAGGGCGGGGCCGGCCCAGTACACCACCTCCTGCCGTAGCGGCCGGAAGCCGGCTGCCTCGGCGAGGGCCCGGCTGGCCTGGTTGCCGCGGGGAGCCGACCACGTCGCGGTCAGGCCCTGTGCGTGGGCGGCCGCGGTGGCGGCTCGGGCGCAGGCGAGTGCGAGGTCGAGGCGGCGGAAGGCCGGGTCGGTCGCCACGGCGATGTCCAGGTGCTCCCGTCCGACGAGGTAGCCGCAGGCGAGCGAGGCCAGGTACGGCCCGAGGAACGCGCCCCAGGCGAAGCCGCTGGCCGCGAGCGCGCGGTGGCCGCCCCAGGTCTCGGAGATCCAGTGCGGGCGGACCGCGCCGTCCGCGCAGGCGCGGCGGGCGAAACGGTCGAGAGGGGCCTCGTCTGCGGGGCACAGCGGGCGCACCCAGGCCGCCGTGTGCGGGGACACCGGCCGGGGGCGCTCCGTGTGGACGTGCAGCACGCGCACCCAGGGGGTGAGGTGGGCGAAGGTGCGGCCCAGCAGGGGCAGGAATCGGTCGGGGGCGTGGAATTGGCCCCGATCAAAGCGGGCCAGGACATCCGGGGCCAGATGCGCCGGGTCCCCGCGCAGGAGGCGTTCCGGCCCGCAGTGCACCAGCAGCGCGCGGGCCGCGTGCGGGTCGTCCGCCCACCAGCCGCCGTGGGAGCTCCGGGTGACGTGGGTGGGAAGGACGCTCGCGCCGGGTCGCTCCGGGGCGGACCAGTCGGCGGCGGGAAGGGTTGCGAGGGACACCGTTCCAGTACGGCAGGCCGGGACCGCCCGTGTCGGACCGTTGACGAAAACCTGGCAGCCGCGCGGCCGTTGTTGACGGAACCTTGGCGACCGTCGGGGCGGCCCGCTCGGCGGCTCCCCCCGAACAGCCAGGTTGAGGTGTTGTGGGCACAGGAGCCACTGGGGCGTCGGGACAGAGTGTCGCCGTCAACTGGTCAACCGGACATTCATCCGTACGAGTTGGAGATGTTTGGTCCACGGCTGGACGCCGCAGGACTGTGCGAGGATCCGGACCAGCCACCGGACGGCACTCGGGAAGGGTGCGGAGTGAACCCCATCGGCCACGGCCCGATCAGGCACCCCCTGCCACCGGGCATCGACACCCTCCACTACCGCCCGGGCAACGCCCTGGCCGCGATCCCCGACCCCCGCCACCGCGCGATGGTCGCGGAGGTCCTCGCCTCCGGCCTCGTGGACGGGATGATCGTCCGCACCGCTTCCTTCGGTCCCCCCGTGAACGACGTGCAGTGCCGTACCGCGGTGGACGTGCTCACCGCGGAGTTCGAGGCCTTCGGTGTTGACGTGCCCGCCGCCACGACCGGCCACATCACGCGGATGCGCGCCCTCATGGTGCCGATCGACGACGACGCGCTCGCCCTCGCCGTCGACCGGATCTGGGTGTTCACCACCCACACCGACGACGTGTGCTGCCACGACCGGGCCGAGGCCGCCGCCGTCCTGCGGGCCGGGCTGCTGCCCGATGCGCGGCCGTCCTCGCCGACGGCCCGGTACGTGCGCCACATGTTCGGCGAGATCGCGCGGTTCTGCGATCCGACCTTCCTCGCCGTCTGGAGGAACTTCTTCTACAACGCGATCACCGGTGTGCTGATGGAGGCGGAGTTCGATCCCGAGGTGTCGGACGGCATCGACAGCGACTTCGTCCGGGCCTTCAACGGCTTCTCCCAGTTCTGGTTCACCACGCTCCAGTTCACCGCCCCCTGCCTGCGCGCCGACACCCACCGGGCGTTCTGGTCGGCGGCGCTGAGCTCCTGCGTCGCGTTCCTCAACGACGTCAACGACGTGGTGTCCTTCTACAAGGAGGCCGTGCACGGCGCGGACTTCGCCACCGGCCGGATCCACCGCCGGGCGGTCGCGGAGCGCATCCCCTACCTCGAGGCCTACCGCGAGGTCCTCGCCGGCGGCGAGGCCGCCCGCCACCGCATCCTGGACCTCGCGACCGAGGAGCAACGGCCCCACCTCGACCGCTACATGACCGGGTTCACGTACTGGCAGCTGCGCTGCCGCCGCTACCGCTGGCAGGACGTCTACCCGGGCCTGGCCGTGATCGACGCGTAGGCCGGAGGCGACGGGGTCGCGTCCGGCCGCATCGCGCCGGCCGACCGGGCGACCGCCCGCTCACGGCTTGGGGCAGGCGGCCGTGGTCGCCGATGACGGTCGCACCGGCAGCGGGGTGAGGGGTGTGCAGACCGGGGTGGCGAGGCCGATGAGCTCCACCAGTCCCACGCCGCCGGTCGGCGGGACGAGTTCGGACCAGTTGTTGGCCAGCCAGACGTTGCCGGACTGGTCGAGCTGAACCGCCGTGAGGTGCTGGATCGTCGCGTTGCGGAATCCCTGTGGGGGCGACAGGACCGTGCCGGTGGAGGTGCCGCGCGGGCAGGCGGAGGTGTTCTCGCCGCACAGCAGCCAGACGGACGGGGTGCCGAAGCCGGCGACCCACACGCGGTCGGATCCGTCCACGGCCACGGACCAGGGGCCGACCGGGATCGGCAGTTTGTGCTCACCGGCGATGGTTCCGTCGGGCCGGATCTCGGTGACGGTGTTGCTGAAGAAGTCGGGCACCCAGACGTTGTCCTTGGAATCGATGGCGAGTCCCAGCGGCCAACTGAACGAGCCGCTCTTGACGGGCGAGAACGCGGTCGGCTTGAAGTCGGGGCCGATGACGGTGACGCTTCCGCCGAACGCGGCGCCTGCACCGGGCACCCGCGTTTCGTAGAGTTCGGCGCCGCTGAGGCGGGCGTTGGTGACCCAGGCTCGGCCCTGGCCGTCGATCTGGACGGCGAACGGGTGGTCGAGGCCGCCCCCGGTGATCGTGATCGCCTTCGAGGGATCGCCGTGCGGGTAGACGATCACGCTGCCCTGGCCGGGTGCGCCCTTGATGCCGTAGAAGTTGGCGAACCACACGTTGCCCCGCTGGTCGACGGCGGTGCCCTGCGGGTGGTCGGGGCTGCCGTTCCTCCACCCCGTGTCGGGCGACAGCGGGGTTCCGGTGGCCGAGTACTTCGAGATCGCGTCGCCCCCGTAGGCGGGCACCCAGGCGGAGCCGTCGTGGTCGATCGCGATGCCCCACGCCCCGCCCTTCATGCCGCCGCCCTTGATCGGGCTGCCCAGGGTCGGACGGCCGACCGGATCGAGCACGGTGACGTACGGGCTCGGATCCCTGGTGCCGGGCTGCCAGTTGTTGGTCGCCCAGGCGTTCCCCTTGGCGTCGAACGCGATGCGGCCGGGGGCGTAGAGGCCGGTGTCGGTGTAGCGCAGCGCCAGGATCCAGGCGCTGGGGGCGGCGGTGAGCGCGGGAGAGAAGACGTTCGCCGTCTGCGCCAGGGTGTAGAGCTCGGCCGGGAAGAGCGTCGGGTTGTGGACGAGGTTGAGCACCGCCTGCACCGTGTCGTCCGGCGTGGTGCCGTCGGGCGGTGTGGCGAGGCGGAGCAGGTCCGCGCAGCGCGGCGTGTTCGCCGTCGCGCAGAGTGAGAGCAGGTTGGCGAGCGTGCCGAGGGTGGCGAGCGTCTCGTTGTCGGTGGCGTTGTCCTTGTTCGTGACGACTCCGCCCGGCTTGCCGGTGGCCGGATCGGCGAGGTTGAACGATGTCGCCGCGGCGTTCTGCAGCCCGGGACTGGGGCCGGAGATGCCGTGCCGGTCGCTGAACTGGGCCAGGGCGTACGTGGTCGCGACGGTGGTGAGTTCGTTGACCGTCACCGCGTTCAGGGTCTGCCGGGGAACGCCGCCGTCGGCGCCGACGCCGACGACGGAGCGCAGCCGGAGTTTGGGCGTGTCCGGGGGCGCGGCCTCGACGTACAGCACCCCGTCCGTCGCCTGGGCGTAGGAGATCCTGAAGGAGCCGGTCGCGTCGGTCGTGGCGCGGCCGAGTTCCCTGGTTCCCTCGCGCGATCCGGCGATGAGCGTCACCTGGGCCCCGCGCAGCGCGTTGCCCGCCCCGGTGACCTTTCCCGTCAGGGTGGCCGGTGTGGCGGCGGGGGCGTCCGGAGCGGCGCTGCACGAGGTCAGCGCGACGACGAGCGAGGCCGCCGCGGTGGCCGAGACGGCCGCGGTCCACCGTCGTCCACGGGGGGATGCACCGAGTGCTGTCATGGTCTGGGTCCTTTCGGCCGGAGCTACCGGGTCGGTTGGGTGTTCGTCGCCTGCTGCTCGTCGCCGCCTGTTCGCGGCTTCCTCAGCGAGAACCAGCCGACCTTGGCCCCGAACAGCCAGATCACGCCCAGATACAGGTCCGGGCCGACCTGGCGGATCTCGTCGCGCACGCCGCGCGCGACGAGGGACGTCCTGGAGTAGTCGATGACGATGCACTCCTCGCCGTCCAGCCGGCTCGGCCCCGGAGCCACCGTGGCGAGGACGGCGAGCACGTCCAGTGGGGACAGCCGGTTGCTCAGGTACCCGCCGGCGCGGTCGAAGACCTTTCCCCGCCACACGGCCAGACGCACCAGCGCGGCGATCGCTCCGGTCAGGCCCGTGCCCGCGCCGATGATGGCGGCGCCCTCCATCGGGCCCTCGGGAATCTCACCGGGCGGGCTCGTACGGAAGAGCTCCTCCAGCCGGTCCTCGTCGGCCGTGAGCAGCTCGGCCTCACTAAGCGTCACGATCATCCTCCGGGTGATTGCCGGTCGCCGGTCGCCTTCGCCCCGCCGTTCCTGTGGCAGGTCGGTGAGGTGCGCGACTCCGGGCTGTGCCGCCGAGTGGCGCGATCAGGCGATCAGGTCGGGGCCGGCCCGCGGGTGGGCAGCGGGCTCCAGGAGCCATCGATCGACGTGCGATCCGGCCGTCGGCCTCAGCCCCTGTGTCAACCATGGGCGCTTCGAGTCCGGAGCACCTCCGCTGTTGAGCCGAACAGCTGATGACCGGCTGCCGGCTACGCGGCGGCCTCGGGGGCGCTCCAGCGGACGGGGAGGGTGATGGGCGACTTGCTCGGGGACTCGTCCTCCCAGATGGGCGGGTGGCCTTCGGCCAGGCGCAGGTGGGGGAGCCGGTCGAACAGGGCCTCCAGGCACACGGTCATCTGGGCGCGTGCCAGGTGGGAGCCGATGCAGTTGTGCGCTCCGCGGCCGAAGGCGAGGTGGGGGTTGTCCGCGCGGGACAGGTCGAGCCGGTCTCCGTCGGCGAACACGCTCCCGTCGCGGTTGGCGGAGGCCAGGACGGGCAGCACGGCATCGCCGGCGCGGATCGTCCGGCCGTGCAGCTCGATGTCCTCGACGGCCTGGAGGACGACGACGCCGTTCATCACCGGTACGTAGCGCAGCAGTTCCTCCACCGCGCCGGGCATGAGGTCGCGGTCGTCGCGCAGGCGCGCGTACGCGCCGGGCACGGTCAGCAGGGTCAGTACGGCGTCGGCCAGGAACATGGTGCTCGTGCGGTATCCGGCGACGAGCATGGAGAGCCCGAAGCTCACCGCGCTCTCGTGGTCCAGCGTGCCGTGCTCGCACTCGCGGACCAGCTCGGTGAGCACGTCGTCATCGGGCTCGCGCCGCTTCCTTTCGAGCAACGAGGTGATGTACGCGCGCAGTTGGGAGGTGGCCTCGCGGCCCTCCTCCAGGGTGAGGAGGGCCCCGAGCGCGGCGTCCGCCTTGGGCACGAAGTACTGGCTGTCGTCGTAGGGGATGCCCACCAGGTCGCACATCACCATGACGGGGAAGGGTTCGAGGAACCGGACGACCAGGTCGCCGGGCTCGTCGCCGTCGAGGAACGCGTCGAGCAGCCGGTCGGCCGACCGCCGGATGCGCGGCAGCCGGCTCCGGACCGACCGGACACTGAACGGCTCGCTCAACGCCCTGCGCAGGGCGGCGTGTTGGGGGCCTTCCAGCTCCATCATCGTGATCAGGCCCGGCTCGTCACCGGGGGCCTGCCCGGGGGAGGGCGGCCAGTCGTTGATGCTCGGCCGGATCAGCCGGGAGTCGGCGACCAGGTCCTTGACGTCGTCGTACCGGGTGGCGTACCAGGCGGTGGCGCCGACCGGCAGCCGGACCTTGGCCAGCGGGCACTCCCGGCGCAGCCGGCCGTACTCCTCGGGTGGCCCCATCGTGCCCGGCGGGGGGAGGGGCAGGTCGATGACGGGCGCGTCGACGACGGGTTCCGGCGTGGTGTTCACGGGTGGACCTCCCTGCGGGCCGGTTCACCAGCTGACCGGGAGCGTCAGCGGCGACTTGGTGACGGACTGGTCGTCCCAGAGGGGTTCGTGCCCCTCGGCCGGACGCAGCCGGGGGAAGCGGTCGAACAACGCCTCCAGTCCGACGGCCAGTTCGGCGCGTGCCAGGTGGGCGCCGAGGCAGTTGTGGGCTCCCCGGCCGAAGCTGAGGTGGGGGTTGTCCGTGCGGTACGGGTCGAGCCGGTCGGCGTCGGCGAACACACTCCCGTCACGGTTGGCGGAGGCCAGGACGGGGATGACGGCTTCGCCCGCGTGGATGCTCTGGCCGCCCGCCTCGATGGACTCGGTGGCCAGTAGTAGCACGGTGCCGTTCATCACCGGCATGTAGCGCAGCAGTTCCTCCACCGCCCCGGGCATGAGGTCGCGGCGGTCGCTCACGTGGGCCCACAGCTCGGGCCTCTCCAGCAGGGTGTGCACCGAGTCGGCCAGGAAGAAGCCGCTGATGCCGAAGCCGACGGTGAGCATGGACAGCCCGAAGGCCATCACCTCGTCGTCGGTCAGCACTCCGTCGTCGCACTGGCCGACCAGCCGGGTCAGGACGTCGTCAGCGGGTCGGCTCCGCTTCCATGCGATCAGCTCGGCCAAGTACTCGCGCAGCGGGCCGGTGACCCTGTCCGCTTCCTCGGAGGTCACCATGCCGTCGAGGGCCGCGTCCAGCAACGGAAGGAACCGGTCCCGGTCCTGGAAGGGGATGCCCACCAGATCGCACAGCACGAGCAGCGGGAACGGTTCGGTGAACCCGGCGACCAGGTCGCCGGTGCGGCCGTCCGCCTCGAACTCCTCCAGCAGGTGCTCGGCGAGTGCGCGGATGCGCGGCAGCCGGTCCCGGACGGCTCCGAAGGTGAACGCCGGGGCCACGGCCCTGCGCAGCGCCACGTGCCGGGGGCCGTCCAGTTCCGCCATGGTGGTCAGGCGCGGCCCGTCGTCCGCGGCCTGCCCGGGGCGGGGCGGCCAGTCGTTGATGGTCGGCCGGATCAGCCGGGGGTCCGCGAGCAGCTCCCGGACGTCCTCGTACCGGGTGGCGTACCAGGCGGTCGCCTCCATCGGCAGCCTGACCCTGGCCATGGGGCGGCTCTCGCGCAGCCGTGCGCACTCCTCGGGCGGGCCCATGGTGCCCGGCGGCGGGAGCGGGAACTCCAGTACCGGCGACCTGGTTGGCTGTGAGGTCATGCTCGCTCCTCTTGCGAGGCGGGCCCGGGGGACGGTCACGGGCGCTCGATGTAGCCGGTGGCGTAGAAGTACTCCAGGTAGCGGTCCAGCAGTTCCGCGTCGACCGGAGGGCAGCGCAGGCCGGAGGCGGCCAGGTCGCGCTCGACGTTGGCCCGCCCGACGGTCGGGAAGGTGCCTTCGAAGTACATCTCCTTGACGGACATGTCCGCCCGCTTGCAGCGGTCCACGCACAGGGAGACGAACGGGGCGGTGGGGCTCGTGGGGTGCCGCGCGACGTGGCGGACGAGTTCGCCGACCCACTCCTCGTAGGGGAGCCGGCTGATCCGGTGGCCGCCCGCGTCCATCCGGTCGAGCATGTCGCCCAGGCTCGCCGCGCGGGGATTGGTCAGGTGGTAGGTCCGGCGGGTGGTGCGGTGCCCCGTGGCGATGTGCACCACCGCGTCGGCGAGGTAGTCCACCGGGACGAAGTCCAGCGGCAGCGGGATGTCGGGGGCCAGCCCGGTCTCGCTGATCGTCTTGAACAGCGAGCAGATCGCGGTGTCGGTGTTGCAGGCGCCGGTGTGCCGGTCGCCGGTGATCTCGTACGGCCGGTAGACCGCCACCGGCAGGCCTTGGTCCGCGGCGTTGCGCAGCACCTCCTCGGCGACCCACTTGCTCTCGGCGTAGCCCATGGTGAGCCGGTCGGCGTGGTCGAGCGGCAGGTCCTCGTCGACGTGCCGTACGCCGGCGGTTCCGAAGCCGGCCAGCACCGCGATGGTGGAGAGGAAGTGCAGCGGTACGCCGCGCCCGGCCGCCAGCCGGACGATCTCCCTGGTGCCCTCCACGTTGGTGCGGCGCAGCGCCTCGTACGGGTAGAGGAAGTTGACCTGCGCGGCCGCGTGGATCACCAGGTCGACGGTGTCGGCGAGCTCGTCGGCGCGGCCCGGTTCCAGACCGAGGCCGGGCTCGCCGAGGTCGGCGGGGAAGCATACGACGCGGTCGGCGGCTTCGGCGGTGGCGAGGTCGAAGCGGGTCAGGGTCCGCGCCACCTTCTGCCGGGCGTGGGCACCGTCCCGGCTTCGGACCGGGCAGTGCACCCGGGCGTCGGTGCGGCGCAGCAGCGCGGCCAGCAGGAACGCGCCGACGAAGCCGGAGGCGCCGGTGAGCAGCACCTCCCCGGGGTGCCGCCAGTCGGGGGCCGGTCCGCGTTGCGCCGGCAGGGTGAAGCCCAGCCGTGCTTCGGCGCGGAAGTCCACCGGTCCCGTGTCGGCGCTCGCCCCGCCGGGCCGGTCCCTGATGGTGGCGACGGCGGCGGTGAAGTCCTCCAGCGTGGGGGAGCGCAGCAGGCTGTGGACCAGGGTGCGGCCGTGCCGGGCGTCGAGGTCGAAGGCGGTCAGCGTACGGGTGACGGCCTCGGCCGCGAGCAGGGAGTCGCCGCCGATGGCGAAGAAGCTGTCGCCCGGTGCCGGGTGTAATCCCAGTACCACCTGCCAGACCTGCGCCACCGTGTCCCGCAGACCGGGCTCGGGGCCGTCCGCCGCTGCCGGGGCGGCGGCGGTTCCGGTCGCCGACAGCCTGCGCAGTCGGTGGCGGTCGACCTTGCCTCCGGTGGTGACCGGGAACCGTGCGAGTTCGACCAGCCGCGCGGGTACCGCGACGGGGGGCAGCCAGGTGGCGAGGGAGTCGCGGATGCGGTCCAGGGGCAGTGCCTGGCCGGGACGGGCCGGCGTCATGTACCCGATCAGTGTGTCGCCGTCGCGTTCGACGACGGCCTCGCCCACCGCGTCGTCCGCCCGCAGCCGGGTCTCTATCTCCTCCGGTTCGATGCGGTGCCCGCGCAGTTTGATCTGCCGGTCGACCCGGGCCCGGTACTCCAGTGTGCCGTCCGGGCGCCGGAGCACCCGGTCACCGGTGCGGTAGAGGCGCGTACCGGGCTCGACGGGGTCGTCGACGAAGCGTTCCGCGGTCAGCTCGGGGTCGCCGAGGTATCCGAGTGCGAGCCCGTCCCCGCCGACGAGGAGTTCGCCCTCCTCGCCGGTGCCGGCGGGGGTGCCGTTCGCACGCAGCACCTGGTAGGTGGAGTTCTCCAGCGGGCGGCCGATCGGCACGGCCGTCACCTCGGGCGGCAGATCGTGCACCAGGTGCGCGGTGGAGACGACGCTGTTCTCGGTCGGGCCGTAGAAGTTGACCACGGCGGTGCCCGGGCACGCCGCCAGGACCGCGCGGACCAGCTCCGGGTCCATCGCCTCACCGCCGGCCGAGGCGAACCGCAGGGACCGCAGGGCCGACGGCCTGGTGCGGGCGATGTGGTGGAACACCCCGGTGGTCAGATAGGCGATGCCGACGTGTTCGGAGCGCAGCAGCGACTCCAGGGCGGCCGGTGACAGCAGTTCCTCCTGGTCGGCGATCACGATGCAGGCGCCGGCGAGCAGCGCGGGCCAGATCTCGATCGTGGAGGCGTCCGAGGAGAGGCCGTAGGCGTGCAGCACCCGCTCACCGGGCCGAGGCCGCTGGCCGACCAGGTCGGAGACCGCCAGCCGCACGACCCCGCGGTGCGGGATCGCCACCGGTTTGGGGCGGCCGGTCGAGCCGGAGGTGAACATCACGTACGCGCAGTCGGCGGGTCGCACCCGGGGCCGCGGTACCGCGGCGGGTGCGGCCGGTGCCGGGCCGCCGAGGTCGACACGGGTGCGCACGCGCCGGATGCGGCGGGCGTTGCCGGGCAGGACGACGACGGTGTGCACCCCGGCGTCCTCGGCCATCGCCTGGAGTCGCGCCGGCGGCGAGGTGTCGTCGAGGGGGACGTACGCCGCGCCGGTCTTGAGGATGCCCAGGAAGGCGACCAGCGCCTCCGGGCACCGTGTCCCGCACACTCCGACCATGTCGCCCTGCCGCACACCGGAGTCGTGCAGCCGGGTGGCCAGTGCGTCGGAGCGGATCCTGAGCTCGCCGTAGCTGATGTTCCGGCCGTGCTGTGTGCAGGCGGTGGCCTGCGGGTGGCGTGCCGCCCGGGCGTCGAACAGCTCGTGGAGACAGCGGTCGCGCGGATGGCCCGTCTTCTCGGCGTGCTCGTCCGCCGCCTGGTGCGTCATGGCCCGGGTGTCCATCGGAATGTCCCGCTCTCTCCTGCGTGTCCGGGTGGCACGAGCAGCTAATGCTCGAACTCCTTGGCGAAGGCGGCGAAGTCGGCGGTCCGCCATCTTTCGGGCCTCATCCGGATGAGGACGTTCTCGGTCAGCTGCCAGCGGTTGGCCTCCAGGTAGGCCGTCGCCGTGTCCGGGTCCAGGTACCGGTGGGCCAGCTCCTCGTGTTCGGCCGGCGGGATCGGGTCCTCGACGGCCACCACGGGCCCCTCCACGCTGACGTACCGGTACGGCGCCGTCTCGTTCTGCGTGCACAGGCTGAACCGGCCCGCGCCGCGGATGAGCCGGGCCTTCAGCGATTCCCGCCCGGTCTGGACCGTCACCAGCCCGCCGGGCCGGTAGGAGTACCAGAGCGGGACCAGTAACGGCCCGCCGCCGTCGCGTGGATCGTCCACCCCCAGGATCCCCACGTGCACTCCGGCGAGGAATTCCTCCCGGTCTTCGACCGACATCCTGAGATCCACTGGTACCGCCTCGATTCGGCAGATGGTCCGACGGAAGGCGCCCGACCCGGCCTCCTCCCAGACTTCCACCACACCCGGGTGACTCGCATCCGGGCGGGCTGCCGACGGCCCCCGCGAACGCGGGGCTCGCCAGCGCGTGGGCTACCGGGCCGCTCCACCGCCGGAACGCAGAATGAGAGGTCCTGTCAGCGCCGGCCGTCAGGTGGTTCACCGGGAGAACAGGTGGTTCACCGGGAGAAGGAGGAGGCGAATGAGGGCGGCCATCCGAGCCGAGGGCCTGGTGAAGACCTTCGGCGACGTACGGGCCCTGGACGGGGTCGACCTGGACGTGCCGGAGGGGACGGTACTGGGCCTGCTCGGCCCCAACGGCTCGGGCAAGAGCACCACGGTACGGGTGCTCACCACCCTGCTGCGGCCCGACGTCGGCAGCGCTCACGTGGCGGGCGTGGACGTGCTCAAGCACCCCGCACGGGTCCGCAGCCTGATGGGTCTGTGCGGCCAGTACGCGGCGGTCGACGAGTACCTCACCGGCCGGGAGAACCTCCAGATGGTCGGCCAGCTCTACCAGATGCGGACCAGGGCGGCCAAGGCGCGCGCCCGGGAGCTGCTGGAGTGGTTCGACCTCGCCGAGGCGGCCGACCGGCTGGCCAAGACCTACTCCGGCGGCATGCGCCGCCGGCTCGACCTGGCGGCCGCGCTGGTGGTGCGGCCCCCGGTGATGTTCCTCGACGAACCCACCACCGGTCTGGACCCGCGCAACCGGCTGGCGCTGTGGGAGGTCATCGAGACGCTGGTGGCGGAGGGCACCACCCTGCTGCTCACCACCCAGCACCTGGAGGAGGCCGACCGCCTGGCGCACGACATCGCCGTGGTCGACCGCGGCCGGGTGATCGCACGCGGCTCCGCCGACGACCTCAAGGCCAGGATCGGCGGCGAGCGGGTGGAGGTGGTGGTCCACCGACGCGAGCTGATCGGCGCGGCCGTCGCGGCGCTCACCCCGTACGGCAAGGGCCGGCCCAGCGTGGAGCAGCACACCCGGCGGATCGCCGTGCCGGTGGACGGGGGCGCCCGGGTCCTCGCCGACGTCATCCGCGAGCTGGACGGGCGGGGCATCCTCATCGACGACATCGGCCTGCGCAGGCCCACCCTCGACGACGTCTTCCTCTTCCTCACCGGTCACACGGCCGGGGAGACCGACCCCGACAGGGAGGTCCGACCGTGGTCGACACCGTGATGAGGGGACGGGCGATCCCGCGGCCGCGCGGCGGAGTCGTCCAGATGGCACGCGACTCCTGGGTGGTCGCCCAGCGGAACCTGCGCCGGATGACCCGGATCCCGGAGATCGTCATCCTCGGGCTGTTGCAGCCGGTGATGTTCGTGCTGCTCTTCTCGTACGTGCTGGGCGGCGCGATCAACGTGCCGGGCGGCGGCTACCACGAGTTCCTGATGGCCGGTATCTTCGCCCAGACGGTCACCTTCGCGGTGGAGGGGGCCTCCGCCGGCATCGCGGAGGACATGACCAAGGGCCTGATCGACCGCTTCCGCTCGCTGCCCATGACCCGCTCGGCGGTGCTCGCCGGGCGGACCCTGGCCGACCTGGCGCAGAGCGCCTTCACCCTGCTGGTGCTGGCGATCGTGGCGATTCCGGTGGGCTGGGGGGCGCACCGCGGGGTGCTCAGGGCACTGGCCGCCTTCCTGCTGCTGCTCGCGCTGGGCTACGCCTTCTCCTGGATCGGGGCGCTGATCGGTCTGTCGGTGCGCAGTCCGGAGGCCGCCAGTTCGGCCGGCCTGATCTGGCTCTTCCCGCTCACGTTCCTCTCCAACGCCTTCGTACCGGTGGACACCATGCCGCGGTGGTTGCAGACGATCGCCTACTGGAACCCGTTCAGTGCCACCGTCCAGGCCTGCCGGAACCTGTTCGGCAACCCCGGGGCCGACGGCGCGGACGTCTGGCCGATGCAACATCCGGTCCTGGCGTCCGCGCTCTGGTCACTGCTGATCACCGCGCTGTTCTCCTGGCTGGCGGTGCGCAAGTACCGCAAGGCGACCGGCTGACCGGGCGTGCTCTCGTCGCCCGGTTCAGCCCTTGACCGCGCCGACGGCGAGGCCGGAGGCGATCCTGCGCTGGACGACGAGGAAGAAGACCACGACGGGCAGGGCGGTCAGCGTGGCACCGGCCATGAGACCGCCGTAGTCGGTTCCGAAACTGGTCTGGAAGGAGACCAGCCAGATGCTGATGGTCTGCTTCTTCGCACTCGACAGGAGGACGTAGACGAGGACGTACTCGTTCCACGCCTGGACGAGGGCGAAGACCGAGGTGGCGACGATGCCGGGCGCGAGCAGCGGGAGCACCACCCGACGGAACGCGCCGAGGCGGCCGCAGCCGTCGACCATGGCCGCCTCTTCGAGTTCCACGGGGACGCCGGCGATGAAGCCGCGCAGCATCCAGACCGTGAACGGCAGGGTGAACACCAGGTAGGTCAGGATCACGCCGATGAGGCTGTCGGTCATCCCGACGTCGTTCAGCAGCAGGTACACCGGGATGATCAGGGCCGTCAGCGGGACCATCTGGACGATGAGGATCACCACGACGAAGGCCTTGCGGCCCGCGAAGCGGAAGCGGGCGAGGGCGAAGGCGGCGAGGACGCCGACGACCAGCGACACCAGGACGGTGCCGAGGCCGATGACGACACTGGAGCGGACATTGGCCCAGAAGGTCTCGGTGCCCAGGGCCCGGGCGAAGTTGTCGAGCGTGGGCCGGCCCGGCCAGAACTTCGGTGGCAGGCTCAGGATCTCGGTGGCCGGCCGGAACGCGGTGAGCACCATCCAGTAGACGGGGAAGCCGATCACCGCGGCGACGAGCAGCCCGAGGAGGTCGTGGCCCGGCGACTGCCGTCGTCTCATTCGATCTCTCCCGTCCTGAGCATCTGACGCAGGTGGACGACCGATCCGGCGAGCAGCAGCACGACGGTCACGAGCGCGATCGCGGCCCCGGCGCTGTACCGGTTCACGGCGAAGGACTCGATGAAGGAGTAAACGCCCAGCAGGTAGTACTCCCGCTCGGGCTGACCGCCGCGCATGAGCCAGATCTGGTTGAAGACGCCGAAGTCCCAGATGGCCGACAGGGTGGTGACCATGATCAGGACCGGTTTGATCACCGGCAGGGTGACGTGCCGGAAGAGCTGGAGCGGCCGGGCCCCGTCGAGGACGGCGGACTCCTCCAGCTCGGGCGGGACCTGGGTCAGCGCGGCCCGCAGGGTGATGGCGGCGAACGGCAGCGAGCCCCACACCACGACGGCGACGATGACGGCGAACCCCTGCCAGGGGTCGGTGAACCAGTTGTGGCGGGCCAGGTCGACCCCCGGCAGGTTCGAGAGCAGCCAGTTCACCACGCCGTAGTCGGCGTCGAAGAGCCAGCGGAAGATCGACGCGGCGACCATGACGGGCATCGCCCACACGGTGACCAGCACCCCGGCGATGACGGCGCGTACCCACGGGGAGACCCGGTGCATCAACCGGGCGGTGAACAGCCCGCAGAGCACGGTGAGGGCGACGCACACGGCGGTGAAGAGCACCGTACGGGCCACCACCGTCCAGAAGAACCCGTCACCGAGGATCCTGCGGAACTGGTCGAGCCCGGCCCAGGGCGGCGCCGCGCCGCTGAACAGCTGCTCGCGGGTCATGTCCTGGAAGGCGAGCACGACCATGTCCACGAGCGGGTAGCCGAGCACCAGGACGAGCGCGAGGACGGTGGGGCCGATCAGCAGGTACGGCAGCAGCGGACGCCGTCGCCGTCCCCGGTCAGCGCTCATTGATCACTTCGTCGATCCGCCGGTCCGCCTCGCGCGTGGCGTCCTGCACGGACTGCTTGCCGTTGGCGATCCGTTCGAGCATCTCGGGCAGGACGTTGGACTTCTCCACGGACGTCCAGCCGGGTGCGAACGGGGTCATCCAGCCCCCGGTCGCGGCGGCCTGGGCAGCCGGACCGTTGATGCCGCCGGCGGCGACCTCGGCCAGCTGGGTGGTGTTGTTGGGCAGCGTGTTCACGGCGATCAGCGTCTTCTGCGACTCCCGGTCGGTGAACATCCTGATCCAGTCGGCGGCGAGGTCCTTGCGCGTGGACTTGGCCGGCACGGCCAGGGTGGAGCCGCCGAGGAACGGCGGCAGGAGTTTTCCGGACGGGCCGGGGAACGGGAAGGTGGCGAACTTGTCCTTCAACTTCGGGTCCCCGCCGGAGTGTTCGTCGGCGGCGTAGTCGGCCTCCCAGGTGTTGCCGTAGAAGACGCCCACCCGGCCCTGGGCGACGACGCCCGGCTGGTCCCCGTTGTCCTTGGCGCGGTCGCCGACGTAGTAGGTGTCGATCAGCCGCTTCCACTCCGTGAGCCCGGCCACGGACTTCGGCGAGGACAGCGAGGCCTTCCAGCGGTCTCCGTCCTTCACCGCGATCTCGCCGCCCGCGTCCTTCACGAAGGCCATGGCCGCGTACCAGTAGCGGCCGGGCATGTAGAGGGCGGAGAAGTTCGGGTCCTGGGAGCCGAAGGTGCTCTTCAACTTGTCGAACGCGGAGATGAGCTCGGGGTACGTCCTGGGGGCGCCGGGGACGCCGGCCCGGGTGAAGTAGTCGGTGCGGTAGAGGCCGACCCGGGCTCCGACGTAGTAGGGCACGCAGTAGGTCCTGCCGTCGTTGCGGCAGGCGTCGGCGAGCGCCGGCAGCCAGGCGTCCGACTGGTCGAAGCGGGCCGGGTCGAGCGGGGCGAAGGCGCCGTTGACGATGTAGTTGGTGGTCTCGCTGTTGCCCATCTCCACCACGTCGGGCACGCCCTTCCCGGCGAGGACGGCGTCCAGCTTCTGGTTCTTCGTCGTCCACTGCTGGTACTGGACGTCGACCCGGACCCCGGGGTGCTCCTTGGCGAAGCGGTCGTTGGTGGACCGGACCAGCTGCGGCCAGGTCTCCTGGGCTTCCACGGCCAGCCACACCGTCAGCTTTCCGTCGGCCCCGGAACTTCCGCTGCCCGAACTGCAACCGGCCGCGGCCAGGGACAGCAACAACGTGAGGACCAGGGGGCGGCAGGGCAAGCGAATGGCCATGGGGTCTCCAACTGTCTTGTGGGGGTGATGCTCTGACTACCCGTCTGATGCTTCGCCCTCGCAAAGGTCTAGACATTTGGCCGGAAGATGACGTTCGGTGTCCCGCAGGGGTGGATTCAGGGGGCGCGTTGGCCGACGCCTACCGGGCGCGGATGGCCCGGGCGTACGCGGCCGTGCCGGAGGGGTACGTTCCGCCGCCGGAGCTGGCGCCCCTGGCCTACGAACACGGCTTGGCGCTCGCGGAGTTGATGGCCGGCGTGCTCGACGGACCGCCCTGAGCGCGCAGGGAGTGGGGCCGGTGCTCGGTCGCCGATGCCGAGGAGGAGGGCGACCGCCTCCCGCGCGGCGTCCGCTGTCCAGCGATCGACCCCGGCGGAGTGGGCGTCAGCTGTCGAAGCCGAGGCCGAAGCGGTCCAGGGTGCGCAGCCAGAGGTTGCGGTGGCCGGCGTTGGCGTCGGCCCGGGTGAGGGCCCACTGGGTGATGCCGATGCCGATCGAGCGGGCGGGCTCGGGCGGGAAGGGCAGGGGCTTGCGGCGGACCATCTCCAGGGCGGTGCGTTCGGTGCGGGCACCGGCCAGGAGGTCGAGCATCACCTCGGCGCCGAAACGCGTGGCGCCGACGCCCAGGCCGGTGAACCCGGCGGCGTAGGCGACCCGGCCGTCGTGGGAGAGGTCGAAGAAGGCGCTGAACCGGGTGCAGGTGTCGATCGCACCGCCCCAGGCGTGGCTGAACCGGAGGCCCTCCAGCTGGGGGAAGGTCCGGAAGAAGTGCCGGGCGAGGGTGGCGAAGGTCTCCGGCCGCTGGTCGCGCTCGGCCCGTACCCGGCCGCGGAACTGGTGGACGACGTCGTAGCCGCCGAACAGGATGCGGTTGTCGGCGGAGAGCCGGACGTAGTGGAAGTGGTTGGCGCTGTCGGAGAAGCCCTGGCGGTTCCGCCAGCCGACCGAGGCGAGCTGCGCCTCGGTCAGCGGCTCGGTCATCAGCGCGTAGTCGTAGACCGGCACGGTGTACGGGCGGTGGCGGCGCAGCAGCGAGGGGAAGGCGTTGGTGGCGAGCGCCACGCGGCGGGCGCCGATGCGGCCGTACGGGGTGCGGACGGTGATTCCGCGCGGGGAGCCGTCCAGGCCGGTCGCGCGGGTGTGTTCGAAGATTCGCACGCCCTGGTCGAGGCAGGCCTGCTTGAGGCCCCAGGCGAGGCGGGCGGGGTTGAGCATGGCGACGCCCTCGCGGTCCCAGAGGGCGCCGAGGAAGGTGGGGGAGTCGATCTCGGCGCGGACGGCCGCGCCGTCCAGGACGTCGAGCCGGCTGCCGTAGTGGGCGGCGAGTTCGGCGAACTCGTGCAGGCCGTCGAGCTGGTAGGGCTCGGTGGCGACGACGAGGGAGCCGGAGCGCTCCCAGTCGCAGTCGATGCCGTGGCGCTCGACGGTCTCCTCCATGGCCTGGAGGTTGGCGGCGCCGAGCCGCTCCAGGGTGTCGAGCTCGTCGGGCCAGCGCTGGTACCCGTTGGCGAGGCCGTGGGTGAGGCTGGCCTCGCAGAAGCCGCCGTTGCGGCCGGAGGCGGCCCAGCCGGTCTCCTGCGCTTCGATCAGGACGACGTCGAGCGAGGGGTCGCGCTCCTTGGCGATGAGCGCGGTCCACAGCCCGCTGTAGCCGCCGCCCACCACGAGCAGGTCGCAGCGCACGTCCCCGACCAGGGCGGAGGCGGCCGCGGGCCGGCGGGGGTCGTCGAGCCAGAACGGTACGGGCTGGGCGTCCCGGAGGGCGCGGACGGGGTCGGCCATGGCGGTGGCTCCTTCGGTGCATGGAGGGTCGGGGCCTCCGAATGCCGCCATCAGACCTCCCCGCCAGGTCCAACGTCAATGGTGTTGACATAAGGCTCGCCGGCGGGCGGGAGCTCGATCCGGTCCAGGACCTCGGTCGCGATCGCCTCGGCGCCCGGCTGGTAGCGGTGCGCCAGCGTGTGGAACAGCCGCTCGGCCGCCTCGGCGGGCCAGTCGGTGGGCAGGTGCTCGGCCGGCAGGTGCGGATCGCTCCGGACCAGGTCCAACCAGTCGGTGTGCAGCAGCAGTTGGCGAGCCAGGTCGTCCTCGGCGGCTACGGCCGGAGCGGAGCCGCTCCAGCGGTCCAGGAAGCCGTGGTAGCCCTGGGCGATCGCCGGGACGTCGAAGGCGGCGAGCAGGTCGCCGGCGTCGGTGGGGGCGGCGGTCCGGCCGTGGAAGACCCGCAGGTGGCCCTCCAGCCCCAGCCCGTCGACGAGGCCGGGCACGTCCACCTGGCCGGGTGCTGCCCACAGGCCGGCCTGTAGCGGGGCGAAGCCGCCCCAGGCCAGCCGGGAGCGCAGGTCGTGGCGCTCCCGCCGCCAGGCGTCGGGGAGGGAGAAGCCGACGACCGTCCAACTGCCGTCCCACTCCCGGTTGACGGCGCCGGTGCGCCAGATCCGGTCCTGGCCGTCGGTGAGCACGGCCTTGGCACGGCCGGTCAGGCCGAAGTACGTCTTCCGGCCCCGGCGGTGACGTTCCAGCAGGCCCCGGTTCACCATGCGGGTGAGGGTCGAGCGGACGGCCTCCTCGCTGACCCGGACCCGGGCGAAGGCGTCGATCACGCCGCCGGAGGACAGGGCGACGTCCCGGCCGAGCACGTGGATGCCGAAGAAGCTCAGCATCAGGGACTGCGGTCGCGGTGTGGCGGTGTCCTGGTCGGCGGGCACGGTCTTCCTCCTGGTGTTTCGGGCGGGCCGGGGCAACAGCTGGGGCCGGGGCAACAGCGTAGCCAGCGGCAATATTCGGCAGTCTGTTGACCGTCGAAAGAATTCTGCCTACTTTCTTCATCAGCCGCCGGTGGCGATGCCTGGTCGCGAACACGCGCCTCCGCCCCGGCCGGGCGAAAGGACTTGCCATGGATCGCATCGACCTATCCGGCAGGGTGGCCGTCGTCACCGGCAGCGGACGCGGCCTCGGCCTCGCCTACGCCAGGGCGCTGTCCGCCGCCGGCGCCTCGGTGGTCGTCAACGACGTCGACCCGCAGGCCGCCGCCGACGCCGTCAAACTGATCGCCGACGCGGGCGGCCGGGCGGCCTCGCTGGCCGTCCCGGTCGGCACCGCCGAGGCCGCCGAGGCGCTGGTCGCCTGCGCGGTGGACAACTTCGGACGGCTGGACGCGATGGTCACCAACGCCGGGGTGCTGCGCGACAGGGTGCTCTGGAAGATGACCGACGAGGACTTCGACACCGTGGTCCAGGTCCACCTGCGCGGCACCTTCACCTGCGTGCGCGCCGCCGTCGAACGGATGCGGGAGCAGGGCGAGGGCGGCCGGATCATCGTGGCCGGCTCCCCGGCCGGGCAGCGCGGCAACTTCGGCCAGACCAACTACGCCGCCGCCAAGGCCGGGATCGCCGCCATGGTGCGCACCTGGGCGATGGAGCTGGCCCGGGCCGGCATCACCGCCAACGCCGTCATCCCGGTCGCCGCGACCGCCATGACCAGGACCGTCCCGGCCTTCGCCCCGCACATCGAGGCCCTGGAGCAGCACGGCACGCCGTTCCCGGACGGCCTGCGCAAGGGCGAGGGCTTCGGTACCCCCGAGGACGTGGCCGGGCTGGTCGCCTTCCTCGCCTCCGAGGCCTCCGGCGCGATCACCGGCCAGTGCATCGGCATCGGCGGCGACAAGCTCGCCCTGTGGTCGCACCCGGCGGAGGTCGCGGTCGCCTACGCCGACGGAGGCTGGAGCGCGGAGGCCATCGCCGCCGCCTGGCCGGTATCGGTCGGGCGCGCGCAGCAGACCTACGGCATCCCGGCGCCGCAGCTGTGAGGGGCACCGGGATGAACATCGACGAGCTCGTCGCGATCGACGTGCACACCCACGCCGAGGTCTCCGCCGAGGGCGCGGCCTCCCTGTCGGCTGAGCTGGACGGCGCGGCGGGCGCCTACTTCAAGGCCGGGCACCGCCACCCCACCCTGCCGGAGATCGCCACCCACTACCGGGAGCGGCGGATGGCCTGCGTCGTCTTCACCGTGGACGCCGAGTCCGCCACCGGCACCCCGCCGGTGCCGAACGAGGAGATCGCCGAGGCGGCACTGGAGCACCCCGACGTGATCATCCCGTTCGCCGGGGTGGACCCGTACAAGGGGAAGGCCGCGGTCCGCCAGATCCGCAGCCTGGTCGAGGAGTTCGGGGTCAAGGGCTTCAAGTTCCACCCGAACATCCAGGCCTTCCACCCCAACGACCGGCTCGCCTACCCGCTGTACGAGGCGATCGAGGAGGCCGACGCGATCGCCGTCTTCCACACCGGCCAGACCGGGATCGGCGCGGGCGCGCCCGGGGGCGGCGGCATCCGGCTGAAGTACTCCAACCCGATGGACGTGGACGACGTCGCCGCCGACTTCCCCGGGATGCGGATCATCCTCGCCCATCCCTCCTTCCCCTGGCAGGACGAGGCGCTGGCGGTGGCCACCCACAAGCCGCAGGTGTACATCGACCTCTCCGGCTGGTCCCCCAAGTACTTCCCGCCGCAGCTCGTGCGATACGCCAACAGCCTGCTCAAGGACAAGGTGCTGTTCGGCTCGGACTACCCGCTGATCTCCCCGGACCGCTGGCTCGCCGACTTCGCCGGGCTGCCGGTCAAGGACGAGGTCCGCCCGAAGATCCTCAAGGAGAACGCCGCCCGGCTGCTCGGCCTCGACGGGAAGTGAGGGCGACCATGCGCGCACCCGTGCGCAACCACGGCATCGGGTCCTGGCCCGCCCGCCGCGCCCGCCGCACGCCCCGGCGCACCGCGCTGGTCCACGAGGGCGCGACCGCCGACTACGCCCGGCTGGACGATCGCTGCACCCGGCTGGCACACGCGCTGCGTCGGGCCGGTGTCCGGCGCGGCGACCGGGTGGCGTTCCTCGGCCCGAACCACCCCGCCTACCTCGAGGCGCTGTTCGCGGCCGGCCTGCTGGGCGCCGTCCTCGTGCCGCTCAACACCCGCCTCGCGGTGCCCGAACTCCGCTACCAGCTGGCCGATTCCGGGAGCTCCCTGCTGTTGACCGTCGGTCAGCGGCCGGAGGTCGTGCGGCTGCTGGCCGACGGTGTGGAGGTCTGGCGAGCCGAGGGCGAGACCTACGAGGCGACGCTCGCCACCGCGCCCGAGGAATCGATCGACGAGGAGGTCGGCCCCGACGACCCCTGTCTGATCATGTACACCTCGGGCACCACCGGCCGGGCCAAAGGTGCCGTCCTCACCCACGGCAACATCCTCTGGAACAGCCTCAACGTCCTGGTGGACACCGACCTCGCGAGCGACGAGGTCGCCCTGGTCAGCGCGCCGTTGTTCCACACCGGCGCGCTCAACATGAGCTGCCTGCCGGTGCTGCTCAAGGGCGGCACCGTGGTCCTGGAGTCGGCGTTCGACGCGGGCCGGACACTGGAGCTGATCGAACGCCACCGCGTCACCTGCCTGTTCGGTGTGCCGACCATGTACGACGCGGTGGCCGGCGCGCCGGGCTGGCCGCAGGCGGACCTGTCCAGTCTGCGGAACCTGCTGTGCGGCGGCGCGCCGGTTCCCGCCCGCACGGCGCGCACCTACCTCGACCGGGGCCTCGCGTTCGTCCAGGGCTACGGCATGACGGAGGCCTCGCCCGGCGTGCTGATCCTGCACCGCGCGGACGCGCAGGCCCACGCCGGAACGGCCGGGGTGCCGCACTTCTTCACCGACGTCAGGCTGGTCGACCCGCTCGGTGAGGAGGCCGGACCGGGTGCGGAGGGGGAGGTGCTGGTCGCCGGGCCCAACGTGACCCCCGGGTACTGGAACCTGCCCGACGGCACTGCGGAGGCTTTCCACGAGGGCGGCTGGTTCCGCTCGGGCGACATCGCGGTGGCCGATGCCGAGGGCTACGTCCGCCTGGTCGACCGGGTCAAGGACGTGATCATCTCGGGCGGGGAGAACATCTACCCGGCCGAGGTGGAGGACGCCCTGCTGGAACACCCCGCTGTCGCCGAGTGCGCCGTCATCGGGGTGGCCGACCCGGTCTGGGGCGAGGTCGGGCGCGCCGTCGTCGTGCTGCGGCCGGGCGCTGCCGCCGATTCCGTCGAGCTGCTCGCCCACCTGGACGGACGGCTGGCCCGCTACAAGATCCCCAAGTCCGTCGTCCTCGCGCCCGCGCTGCCGCGCAACGCGACCGGAAAGCTGCTCAAGGGCCCGATCCGGGCGCAGTTCTCCGACTGATCCCCACGAAACTCCGAAGGAGCCCCGCATGTCCACCACCGTCCACGGCATCGAGGAGATCAGGGCGCAGGCCGGCGCCGACCTCGGGTACACCGCCTGGCGGGAGATCGCCCAGCCGCGGGTCGACCTGTTCGCCGACGCCACCGACGACCACCAGTGGATCCACACCGACGTCGAGCGGGCCAGGAGCGGCCCGTTCGGCGGCACCATCGCGCACGGCTACCTCACCCTGTCGCTGCTCATCCCGCTCTGGAGCGAGCTGCTGGTGGTCGAGGGTGTCTCGATGGCCGTCAACTACGGCCTCAACAAGGTCCGTTTCCCCGCCCCGGTGCCGGTCGGCGCGAGGATCCGCGCGCACGGCGCGATCGTCTCGGTCGAGGACGCCCGGGGCGGCGGCGTGGAGGTCGTGGTCGACCTCACCGTGGAGATCGACGGATCCGCCAAGCCCGCCTGCGTGGCCCAGGCCGTCTACCGCTTCCACGCCTGACGCCGGAACCCCGAAGGGGCGGCTGCCGTGGCAGCCGCCCCTTCGGGGTGCTCGGGTCAGACCGGCAGCCCGGTGTAGTTCTCCGCCAGCGTGGCGGCGCCGGCCGGGGAGGAGGTCAGGTAGCGCAGGTGGGAGAGCCGGAGCCGACGGTCGAACCCGCTCTCGCCCGGCGCGGGGTGGAGCAGGGTGGTCATGGTGTAGGAGAAGTGCTCGGCCCGCCAGACCCGGCGCAGCGCCGTCTCTGAGTAGGCGTCGAGCAGCGACTCGTCCCGGTCGAGGGCCCAGCGGCCGATCGCCCGGGCCAGCAGGGTGACGTCGGCGACCGCGAGGTTGAGGCCCTTGGCGCCGGTGGGCGGGACGATGTGGGCGGCGTCGCCGGCCAGGAACAGCCTTCCGTGGCGCATGGGTTCGGCGACGAAGCTGCGCATCGGGGTGATCCCCTTCTCGGTGATCGGGCCGCGGGCGAGGTGCCAGTCGGCGTCCACCGCGAAGCGGGTGTCGAGCTCCTCCCAGACCCGTTCGTCGGGCCAGTCCTCCACCGTGTCGTCCGGGTCCACCTGGAGGTAGAGCCGGCTGACCTGCGGGGAACGCATGCTGTGGAGGGCGAAGCCGCGCTCGTGGTGGGCGTAGATCAGCTCCTCGCAGGACGGCGGGACGTCGGCCAGGATGCCCAGCCAGGAGAACGGGTACGTCCGCTCGCTGACGGTCAGCAGGCCCTCGGGAAGCGCCCGGCGGCCGATGCCGTGGAAACCGTCGCAGGCGACCACGAGCTCGCAGTCGAGGGTGTGCTCGGCGCCTTCGTGCCGGTAGCGGATGCTCGGTGCGGCGGTGTCGGTCCCGTCGACGGAGAGCGCCTCGGCCTCGAACAGCACGGTGCCTCCGGCCGCCTCGCGCAGCGCGATGAGGTCCTTGACCACCTCCGTCTGCGCGTAGACCATCACGGACCGGCCGTCGGTGAGCGAGGGGAAGTCGATCCGGTGCGAGCGGCGGTCGAAGCGCAGTTCGATGCCGTGGTGCGGCAGGCCCTGGCGGTCCATCCGCTCGCCGGCGCCGGAGGCGCGCAGCACGTCGACGGTGGCCTGTTCGAGGATGCCGGCGCGTTGGCGGCGCTCGACGTAGCCGCGGTCGCGCAGTTCCAGGACGACGTTGTCGATGCCCTGGGTGTGGAGCAGGTGGGAGAACAGGAGTCCGGCCGGGCCGGCGCCGATGATGCCGACGCTGGTGCGCATGGGGGTGTGCCTTCCGGTGGTCAGCGGTCAGTGGTCAGTGATCGGGGGAGCCGGAGCCGGAGTCGGCGAGGTCCGCGAGGACGCTCTGGGCGGTGGCGAAGGCCGCGTTGGCGGCCGGCACCCCGCAGTAGACGGCGGTCTGCAGCAGGACCTCGCCGATCTCCTCGGGAGTGAGGCCGTTGCGGACGGCGGCACGGACGTGCAGCGCCAGTTCCTCCAGGTGGCCGCGGGCGGTGAGGGCGGTGAGCGTGACGCAGCTGCGGGTGCGCCGGTCGAGGCCGGGGCGGGTCCAGATCTCGCCCCAGGCGTAGCGGGTGATGAAGTCCTGGAACGCGGCGGTGAAGTCGGTGGTCCGGGCGACGGCCCGGTCCACATGGGCGTCTCCCAGCACCTGCCGGCGTACGGCGGTGCCCGCGCGGTGCCGGGACCGGTCGTCGTCGGGGGTGCTGAAGTGGCCCAGCAGTGCGGCGAGGACGGCCTCGGGCTGTTCGACCGGGGCGAGGTGGGCCGCGTCGGCGAGTTCCAGCAGTCCGGCGTCGGGGATGCCGTCGGCGAGCTCCCTGGCGTGCGCCGACGGTGTGGCCGGGTCGCGGCGGCCGCCGATCACCAGGGTCGGTGCGGTGATGCGGGCGAGTTCGGCGCGCAGGTCGTACCCGGCGAGCGCCTCGCAGCAGGCGGCGTATCCGCGGCGGTCCGTGCGGCGGAGGTCCGCCACCAGCGCCGCGGCGGTCGGGGAGTCGACGAAGGCCGGGGTGAACCACCGGGCGGGCACGGTCGCGGCAAGCGCTTCGGTGCCCTCGGCCAGGACCAGTTCGGCGCGTTCGCGCCAGTCGGCGGCCGGACCGAACCGGGCCGAGGAGCAGACCAGGGCGAGGGCGGTGACCCGCTCGGGGTGGTGCGCGGCCAGGTGGGCGCCGATCGCGCCGCCGAGCGAGACGCCCGCGTAGCCGAAGCGCCGCACGCCGAGGTGGTCGGCGAGGGCGAGGACGAGGTCCGCCAGGTCGGCGACGGTGGCGGCCCGGTGGCCGGGCAGGACGTCCGCCGGGGTGCCGCCGTGGCCGGGCAGGTCGAAGCGGACCACCCGGTGGTGGCGGGCCAGCGCGGGCAGTTGGGCGTCCCACACGGAGAGGGAGGTGCCGAGCGAGGGGCCGAGGACCAGCACCGGGGCGTCCGGCGGCCCGTCGGTCCGGTGGTGCAGGCGTACGGTCACGAGGGGTTCTCCTGGACAGGGGGAGCGGGGCGGCGTAGCAGGGCGCGGTCGGTGAGCGCCCCGGCGGCGCCGAGGTACCGGGCGGGGTCGGTGAGTTCGTGCAGCCGGTCGGCACTGATCAGTCCGTGCAGGGCGGGTTCCTTCGCCAGCACCTCGGCGAGGTCGGACTCCTCGTCGGTGGCCAGGCGGGCGGCGCGCTCCAGGAGGCGCCTGGCCGGGCCGCGGCCGATCAGCGCGGCGAGCTCGCCGACCAGGCGCTCGCCGGCCACCAGGCCGCGGGTGAGGCGCAGGTTGTCGCCCATTCGGTCCGGGAACACCCGCAGGCCCTCGCAGAGCCGGACGGCCTGCGCGCCGGCTCCGCCGGCCAGCCGGAGCAGTTCGCGCAGCGGCTGCCACTCGGCGTGCCAGGCGCCGGCCGGGCGCTCGTCCTCGGCGGCGAGCGCGCCGATCAGGACGGCGGCCAGGGGCGGGGCCTGCCGGGCGGCGGCGGCGATCAGGGTGGCCGCCACCGGGTTGGCCTTGTGCGGCAGCGCGGAGGAGCCGCCGCCCCGGCCCTCGGCGAGCTCGCCGATCTCGGTGCGGCTCAGCACGAGGACGTCGGCGGCGAGTTTGCCGAGCGCGGCCGTGGTGAAGGCCAGTGCGGCGGCCAGGTCGGCGATCGGGGTGCGCAGCGTGTGCCAGGGCAACTCCGGCTCCGCCAGGCCGAGTTCGCGGGCGTATGCGGCGATCAGGGCGGGCCCGTCCGGGGCGTCGAAGGCCGCCAGGGTGCCGGCCGCGCCGCCGAGTTGGGCGGGTGTCCGGACGGCGGCGAGGCGGTCGGCGGCGTCCAGCACGAGGCCGCGCCAGCCGGCCGCCTTGAGCCCGAAGGTGGTCGGGACGGCGTGCTGGGTGAGGGTGCGGCCGGCCATCGGGGTCAGCCGGTGCGCGGCGGCGAGCCGGCCGAGGAGGTCGGCGGTCCTGTGCAGGTCGGCGGTGATCACCGGCAGGCAGCGGGCGGTGACCAGCATGGTGGCGGTGTCCAGGACGTCCTGGCTGGTGGCCCCCCGGTGGACGTACGGCGCCGCCTCGGTGGGGACGGCCGAGGTGAGGTCGGCGGCCAGGGGGATCACCGGGTTGCCGCCCGCCCTGGCGCGCCGGGCGAGGCCGCGCAGGTCGAAGCGCTCGGCGCGGGCTGTGGCGGTCACGGTCGCGGCGGCCTCCGCCGGCGCCTGGCCCAGGCGGGCCTGGGCCCGGGTCAGGGCGGCCTCGGCGTCGAGCAGCGCTTGAAGGAACGCCCGGTCACCGGTGGCGGCCTCGACCGCCGTACCGGCCCGGACGGGGGAGAGCAGACCGAGGTCCGCGCCGTCGGAGTCGTCAGCCGAAGTCAAGGAAGACCGTCTCCTCGGGGCCCTGCAGCCGCACGTCGAAGCGGTGGCTGCGGGGGGTGGTCTCGTGGGCGAGCAGGGTGGTGCGGCGCTCCGGGGCGAGCGCGGCGAGCAGCGGGTCGGCGTCGGTGGCCGGACCGGGCAGGTAGATCCGGGTGTACAGGTGGTGCAGCAGCCCGCGGGCGAAGACGCACAGCGACAGGTAGGGCACCCCGCCGGGCGGCAGGGTCCGTACGGCCCAGCGGCCGTCGGCGTCGGTGGCGACGCGGGCGAAGCCGGTGAAGGTCACCCCGTCGCGCCCGGCGAAGCCGCCGGTGGTCGGGTCGCGGCGCAGCGAGCCCGGAGCGCCGGTGCGGCTGCCGTCCGGGGCGGGCTGCCAGAGTTCCAGCAGGGCGTCGGGGACCGGCTCGCCCGCGCCGTCGTACACGGTGCCGTGGACGGTCAGGGCCTCGGGGTGCCCGGCGGGTGCGGGCTCGGGGCCGCCGGGGAAGGGCAGCGCGTAGCCGTAGAAGGGGCCGACGGTCTGCGAGGGAGTGGGCGGGAGCATCAGCGGCCTTCCTCGAACGGGGTGGCGCCGGGTCCGTCCAGGACGATGTCCCAGCGGTAGCCGAGCGACCACTCGGGCACGGACAGCCCGTGGTCGTACCCGGCGACCAGACGGGTGCGGGCGTCGAGGTCGGTGACGGACTGCAGGATCGGGTCGTACGGCAGCAGCGGGTCGCCCGGGAAGTAGAGCTGGGTGACCAGGCGCTGGGTGAACGCGGTGCCGAACAGCGAGAAGTGGATGTGCGCGGGGCGCCAGGCGTTGGTGTGGTTGCCCCAGGGGTAGGCGCCGGGTTTGACGGTGGTGAAGCGGTAGTGGCCCCGGTCGTCGGTCAGACAGCGGCCGACGCCGGTGAAGTTGGGGTCCAGCGGTGCCGGGTGCTGGTCGCGCTGGTGGGCGTAGCGGCCGGCCGCATTGGCCTGCCAGATCTCCACCAGCTGTCCGGTGACGGGCCGTCCGGCGCGGTCGAGCACCCGGCCGGTGACGGTGATCCGCTCGCCGAGCGGCTCGCCGGTGTGCTGGCGGGTCAGGTCGTGGTCGAGGTCGGTCACGTCGGTGCGGCCGAAGGCCGGGCCGG